>JANNDQ010000231.1:0-4716 GCA_031387965.1 Chamaesiphon sp. OTE_75_metabat_567 | reverse complement strand
TGCAAATTGGTTTGATGCCAGTCAGCTTTGTTACGGGTTTTGCAGCGCAAGCCTTAATTCCCATTTCGCTCTGGTTTTGGGCAGATCTCAATGACGAGATTAACGATTTACCTGCTCATCCACTCAAACAGGGTTTTTTAGCTTGGCGATGGGCGACTACTATCTATTCTACCTTGGGCGCGATCGCCGCCATCCCATTTCTATCCTGTGCTTTTAGCACCGCCAAAACAGACTACTGTCAAGCTTGGTTCAAACCATCATGGCTTTATTACCAGTTTTTTCACGCCAATTCTAATCCAGGCTTTTTGAGTTTTCTGGGTATTTTGGGACTAGTAAGCTACACTCTATATCTAGTTTACTTTCTAGTCGTCCGTCTCGGCAAGCAAGGTCGATCGGCGATGGCGGGAGATGAATGAGCGTGAGTAGTTAATGGATTGACATATCCCCGCATAGGGATGTGTCAGTAATACCAGTTATCATCAAGGTAATTAACGATTATAAAAGATAGTTGGTATGCTAATCAATAGCAACGCCAATGTCTGCAGGGCAACCGCACACGTTTCTTAACAATTGCGACAATCTAAGAGGTGACTATGTTTAAAGCACTAAGCACAGTCTTGAGATAGTTATCGTCCCATCCAGCCTTGAGTCGTTTGGTCTTAACACCAACCTTCGTTTTTTTGTCTCGCGATAATAAATTGATGCCAACATGACGAATAACTGCTAGGTTTTCAGCACTATATCCTTGGCAGCTTTGCGCGGCATCTTCTGCAAAACCCACATCGAGAATCCAATGCAATTGATTTTCAATACTCCAGTGGCTTCTAACAGCAGTTGCAAATCGTTGGACATTACTGTCAATACTGAGAATGTAATATCTCTGTTCAATACTGATTTTCCCATTGATCTCACGTTGTGATTCAACCATGCCAATACTTTTCAGCCCTAACCACTTGTGGGCACCGATCAAATACTCTGTATTACCCATCGCCTTTATAGCGACGAGTCTCAATTCGTCCATGTCCCTTAGACTCTGTTGAGTGACACTGATGCTCGATGTCTCTGAAGTTCTGTTTTCGTGCCGCAGTAAACAATTGAGCCACATCAGTGTGAAGATCTCCCTGATTACCTTTGAGGGCTAAAACATAGTCAGCACCTTGTTCAATAATCGTTTTAGCAATTTCGGTTTGACATCCCATTGCATCAATACTTACCAAGCAACCTCGGATTGCTAACATCTCCAGTAGTGGTGGAATAGCCGTGATTTCATTGGATTTCTCACTGACCTTTGTTTGTCCTAGAACCAGATTTTGAGACGCAGACCAGACACTCACCATATGAATCAAACTCCGCGAATTTCCTGCTTCTTTTGCACCTCTGAGGGTTTTGCCATCAATATTAAGCAGCTCTCCCTCTGTGACCTCTGCTACCGCTGACATCCATCCCATGAAACACTTTTGCAATTCGGCTGGTTTGATTCTGGCTAACACTCGACTGAAGGTGTCCGGTGACGGAATCCCATTTGGTAGTTCTAACCAAGTTTTTAACCAGTCTTGTTTCGTTCGACCATATTCGGCAATTGCTTCCCAGTCATTCGCTCCACAGATCGTGCCACAGATAGTCATAATCAGAATATCTATCAGTTTGTGTTCGATGCGGTTTGGAGATCTTGGATCTTTTAACGCACCAAAATGTGTCTCTATCAATGCTGTTGGGCTAGCGGCTATAGTCATGGAATAGATCTCAATAATTCAATCAGTTCTCCTACTTCAACACATTCCCGATTTTCTATCTGTCATTTGTTACGAAACATGTGCGGGTGCCCTGCGTGAGGTGGTCGGTAAAGAAAACGCTCGTTTTCTTTACTGCTGCCAAACAAGCTAAGACAAAGCGGTCAACCGCCATTCCATGAGGCAAACAACTCGGTAATTTTATCTAAGTCAAGATTCGATCAATGGCAACCAGTTTATTGACTTATCAGGTCGATCGGATGGTGAATCTAAGTCTGAGACTTGATTTCAATTATTAAATTTATAGTTGCACTTAATGTGGTCTCAACCTTTATGATTGTGGGCTGGTTGCAAATAATGTGGTCTCAGTTGCAGCTAATGTGGTCTCAAGCGATCGGATAGTTGCAGTTAATGTGGTCTCAAAAACACGATGATTGTGGTCTCAACCATTTAGTATTGTGGGTCGCTACACGTAGGATCAACGCTGATTTAAAGTAAGGATTATTTTTCCAGTCGCTCGACAGATACTAGTTTATCTATACTATAATCTGAATAAGTATTTTGGAAAAGTAGATTAGGAGCAACCTTTATGTCCAATCATTCTGGCAGCTATATGTTGAATGAGGTAATTGAAATCCTAGATCGACATCAAGTATTTGCAGGAATAGAAAAGACCACAACTCAGACCTTGATTAAAGAAATTTTGGAAATGGCAACAAACAAGTATGACTGCAACCAAGGGGAGATTTTAGAAGGACACGCCCAGCAATTCAACCTCTGTTATTACTGTCTAGCCGATGATGCCAATTTGGATGATGGACTGTGTGTCACATGTCTAGGGGACTAGGACAGTTCCGATTGAATCAAGCCAATCTTCCTGACTGGTAAAAGGAGTAAGATTACAGATTTAGCACCTTCTTCAACTTTGCAATTGCTAGCTTGTGTTTCGGCTTAGGCATTTTCGCCAGATTCTGCAACTTCCACCGCACCGCTGGTAACTCCTTCACCCCCGTTACTCCCAACAGCGTCCAATCCGGCTCAAGTTCCTTCACCGACAGTAGAAATCGCTTCTCCTCCATTGATAGTGACAGACGTAACAGATCGATCAACCGTTCGCGCACAGCCATCAATTCCTCACAGCTAACTGACAACCGACTCATCCCCAAAAACTCATTATTAAATGCAGTCTCCAGTGGTAGTCGATTGGGTTGCAATACCTCCACCATCGGACGATTGTGACTGATTAAATAGACCAAGAAAGCCGTTCTAATCGCCGGAGTCAACCCTTCATTCGCCAACAACATTTGCACGTCAAACAAATCTCTGGGGTGTTGCCTGTCCAGAGCCGCACAAATCTTTCCCCCATACAAATCTGCTAGCGAGAGCGTCTGCACCGACATAAATAGCCCAAACTCTTCTTCCACCTGTGGAGCCAGATCCCGCAATTCGCAGGGAAAGACAGACCCCCGAATGGTTTCATTGGGTTCTACCTTTACCGTCACCAGCCCCGAACGCACCACTAATTTCCGCAATCGCCCATCAGTAGCTTTCAACGGTTGAATCGTCACCTGGGGCATCGCCCTACTAATATCCCGTGAGATTGTAGTTAAGATATCGCTAATATTCGCCAAAGTACTGTCCCTGTCTTCAATTGGCAAGTAAGTCAAATCGATATCTACCGATAGCCGAGGCAAATCGCGGATGAATAAATTGAGCGCACTACCACCTTTAAGCGCGAACCTACTATCCCGCATCACATAGGGCAGAATCCGCAGTAGTAAATCTACTTGAGCTAAAAACAACGAGCGATCCATTAATTCAAGCCTAAGTTAGCAGGGACAGTAATTTGATATTTGGGGTCTAACCGTCCACCACTGACGATCGATCTATTTCCCACACCCAGATCGATCGCGCTCAGATCCAACCGCTCGAACCAAGGATGCTGGTGTTGCTCTGCCAAATATAAAAACAACCGCCGTACCTTAATCGAATTGCAAGCAGCAAGTAATGACTGTACCAATCTTGGGCGCAGAGTAACTAAGCCTTCCATTAATAGCCAAGCTTCCTCAACTGATTGGGTATGAGGTACTAAATACAACATTTCTAAGCTGGCGCGTTCTGGAGTAGAAATGTTAATCGCCAAGTCTCCCAACCGCCGCTCGGTTAAACCGAGCAAGGGTGCTTGAGCGAACAGATTGGTAGTGAAATACTGAAGTTGCCATACCTCGGCTTGTTGTCGCAACCAGTGGGGTAACTTCACCCCCGTCGTGCCAAATAACATCACCGCTTGTCGCTCTAAGGGGAGAAAGTGACCGTAACCAGCTAACTCCAGGGCTGTTTTGCCACCAGGATGGATGGCTAACCCTAATTGTTGTTGTACCGCCCATAGACCGCCACTCCAATCGTAGGTATCGCCGACTTTGACGAATGCACCCCTACCGATCGACCGGAGCCAATTGCTTTGACAGTAGCCCGAGATCGCGCTAGAAGAAAAGCCTTGGCTGGATAACCAAGTCGCGGTGTAGACTGCGCCTGGTTGCCAATTGACGAGAAGATTATTTAGTTTCGTGCTATTTAATATACTCATACTATATAAAATAGCATGAAATCAAATTAACCTGATTTGGGGCTAGATTCAACAACAACTGGCGGACAAATTAATCGAACGCTCTTCCTCGATCGATACCCTCCGCTCCGTTCGGATCGTCCCCTGCTCTAATCGCTTGGTGACAGAGGATGTCAAGCACACGCTAAAATTTAATTGTCGTGCGCTTAACCTTGTCTTCGAGGTCACGCTATAAAGCGCACAAGCCTATCTCTTTGCTGTCAGTCCAGAGCGTAAAACTTAGATTCGTCGAACGCAATAGTCTCGTCGATCGTCATCTTCAGAAACGTAGATCGGGACGCTACTAATAAGCTTGCCAATTTGATTGAAATTCGGTGAAAATCTCAAAAACCTGGGCATAGCCTAGAACCTAATCCCAGT
>JANNDQ010000220.1:0-3816 GCA_031387965.1 Chamaesiphon sp. OTE_75_metabat_567 | reverse complement strand
TGTCAAGCTAGCGAGTCCCGCTTTTTCAGGGCTGTCATATTCAGCGCCTGCTTGAATACTGCCGCTGAGTGTGACAGTCGGGGTGCTGGAGTCAGGCAGCAAGAATACCCGCAATCCGTTCTGGAGCTTGATCTCCTGCGGTAAGGCTTGAGCTTGGCTGGCGGTATCGGGATCTAGTGGTGGGAGGTATTTACTCAGTTCCGCTGGGTCTACAGGGGCACCTGGATTGTAGTTGCCGACTGTTTGACCACCACCACTTGCCGCTGATTCAGACTTTCCGGTAATTTGGGTAGGTTGAAAGTAGCCGATGGTTTTGAGATTATCTTGGAGATATTTTTTCGCGACTCGTTGGACATCGGCTGGTGTGACTCGTTCGACTCCAGCGAGATATTTATCAGTAAATTGATAGTCACCAGTGGTAGTTTGATCGTTACCGAGCTGTCTAGCTTGACTATTAATATCGCGATTGCCGAGCAGATAGCCAGCTTTGAGCTGGGCTTTGGCACGAGCAACTTCGGCGGGAATCGGTGCGGTAGCCTGGATTAGTTTGATCTCTTTGTCGATCGCCGCTTCCAATTTCGGTAGAGATTTATTGACTTCCACAATTCCCGAAATCTCATACCAACCACCGCCTGCAAGATTGGCGGCACCGCCGTCTAAGCTACTGGCAATCCCGGTTTCGACGATCGACTGGTACATCCGCGAACTACGTCCTTCGGTGAGGATATAGTTCATGATATCGATCGCTGGGACATCAGGATTATTTGCATCAGGCAAGGGATAGACTAAATTAGCAATCTGAGTTGTACCCGGCTCTTTGAGTGTGACCCGTCGCACTGATGGAGTTTTGGTCGTTGAGGCTGGGGTAACTTTGACTTCACGGCGAGCTAATTTACCAAATGTCTCGTTAACTTTGGTCGTCAATGTTGCGGTATCAAAATCGCCGACAACTACTAGGGTGGCATTATTGGGCGCATAGTAAGAATCATAGTAGGATCTCACTTGCTCAACGGTGAATTTCTCGACATCGGCTTTGGTACCGCCCACAGTTAGCCCGTAGGGAGTATTTGGGAAAGCAGCCCGCTTGACGGCTCGATCGAGTCGATAGCTGGGACTGTTTTCGTAGCCTTGTAATTCAGAAATAACGACTCGTTTTTCGCCAGTTAGCTTCTCAGTATCGATCGTCGAATTCTGCATTCGATCGGCTTCTAGGACAAGTAAGCTGCTAAGCTTATTCTTCTCAACTGTACCAAAATAAGCTGTCTGATCGTAACTAGTAAAGGCATTAAAATTACTGCCTAATGCCGCAAATAATCTCCCAAATTGAATCGGGCGATCTTTAGTACCTTTAAATAACATATGCTCTAACTGATGCGCGATCCCATTCACACCAGGTGCTTCATCGCGGGAGCCAATCTTGTACCACACCTGGACTGTCACCACCGGAGCATTCCGCACTTCCTTAGTTAAAATGGTCATCCCATTTGCTAAAACTGTCTTCTTAACATTTGCGGTTAAAGTGACTGGATTATTCGACGGTATGAGCGGGGTTTTTGCCAGATCTGATCTATCTACAGATTCAGCTGCAATCACCGTTGGCGACTGAGTAGACATGGCTACCTGAGGTGCTGCCAATATTGCACTCAGGCAAACGCTAATTAACAATATTCCAAACCGATACCGTCGCCACATCACCCAAAATTCTCTAGTTTTGAACATTTTCTTAAATATTTGCCATTGATATACTATCTTGCGATCGCAGCCCCTAATGATTAGCTCATTAATGCCGATTCTCTTCCAGAGACGCTACGCGAACGAATCTCTTCGATCCGCTGCCGATTTACACCCAAATCAGATTCACCTAATCGGGAAGCAGATCGAACCTGAACAGTGTTACCACTATCGTCTAGATAAAATTCCACATCATCCACAAACCCCATTAATTTACTAGCAAACTCTACATATAGATAGTTAGTCGTTTGTTTGATGATTTTAGTTCGAGGCATCACCTCAATTATCTGTTTTAGTGTCGCAATCGGCTGTGAATCATTTTTACCGAACTCAATTGGGGCGATTTTTTGCCCGTCATTGGCTGACCCCTGACTATTGACGCAATTTGGAGTAGCAGGACAAGCTGTTAATCTACCGTTTTTAATGCCAATATTAGTTGGTGGAGTACCTGCAAATATCTGGTTGTTCCAAATTAGAAAAGCTAGAACTAAGGCGGCTAATGCAACGACGTATTTACCAACTTTGGTGGGTTTTGCTGTTTCCATACTTATTCCTAGTTCACTCTATCTATCTTAGATCGAAAATCCCCAGGACTCGATCGAGTCCTGGGGATTGATGGAAACTAGTCAACCATGATGTATCCGCAAAGTTCTAGATTAAGTCGATCATCACGATGAGATCGACTGCTTAGCAAGTTAAACCTATTTAACCCCAAGCTTTTCAGCAATTTTATCAAGCGCCTTGCGATTACCCATCAGCAGCGTGACATTTTTTTCTTCAAAGGTACCTGTGAGTGTTGGCGGAGTGGGTGTGATTCCCAGCTTTTTCAAAATTTGCCCAACAATCTTTCTGTTTGTCTGGAGAATACTGTGATTTTTCGCAGATTGATCGGCTCCTTCTACGGCACCAGCTGGTGCAGCCGTTGCCCCAACTTTCTCGGCAATCGCTCTAAATGTGTTCTGATTTTGCAGGATCAAGAATAGGTTTTGCTGAAATATATCACCATCGGGGGGAGTTCCAGCAGTAGCATCAGCTTTCAAGTGAGCCGCAATTTTGCGCGCTAATGCTCCATTAGCAATTAATAGCGCATTGGTTTTTTTCGCTACTTCAGTTTGGTCAGCTCCGGTCAGAGCTACATAGTTTTGATGAGATGAAATAGCATTAGACTGTTGTGGAGCTGAAGCCCTAGCAGATAAAGATAAACTATTTAGACTGGTCGCAATTAGACTCAAACCTAAATATACAAACAATTTACGCATCGATCTGAAATTCCTAACTTAAACTATATCGTGTCTAATTATGCTTGAGTAATTCGAGAATTATCTCCAAGAAAACTCATGTTAGCAGATACAAACTAGCAATTTAATTAGACTGATTCTGTAGCGTGGATTACTTTTTGTTTGAATTTGTCAAATTCTAATCGATACATTAAAATTCTATTATTTCTGTAACTAAAAATACTTTATTGGCTAATTTCGCCTAACTTCATCGCTGCGGATATCGGTAAATATTCGTTCGCGGAGCGTACCGGAGATAATCGATGTATGCTCATCCCTATTAAAAAAACCCATCTATTGAATAGATGGGCTTCGATCTTAGCTAGCAACTGGGATGCTCCCCTAGCAACTTGCCAATTAATCTAACTATTTGGCTTCGTTTCTGGCAGTAAACACTTATCAGAATCGCACCCCGCTGGGCCGATTTCTTCAGTCGCACTGCCCATGTCATACCGACTCAGAGCGGTATGAAATTCTGCTGTCTGTCGTCGGGTCATGACTCCCAGCATCATCTCATCAAAAGTAGCCTTGTCGATCGGCTCAAATGGCAACCGAGGGAACGTCTGATGGTCATCAAACCGGGCTAATAGTGCCGCAGAGATGTAACCTTCATCATCCCGAATCGCTTCAAAAATCCGCTTGCCCAATTCATCCACCTCATGCTCGCGCAATTCGATCGTCGCACTGGTATTATGTCGGACATAATGCTGCTGCACGCCCATGTAGAAATCCATCTGAGATAGAGCGCTAAACTGAGCGATTTCGATCGAGTCTGCACCTGGAATATCAGCCCAAGACACCGCTACCG
>JANNDQ010000186.1:0-4416 GCA_031387965.1 Chamaesiphon sp. OTE_75_metabat_567 | reverse complement strand
AAAGAAGGTGAAGAATTAAAATTAAAGCCGATCTACAGACCACGGCTGTATGAGAAACGTTATTCATCCCTAACTTTACGATTCAGTCAAGATGGAAAAAATCTAGTTATTGGAGCAAATAAAGGTAAAGTTGTTCTAATTAAAAATATTGATAAGTTACCCAATGATCCGGACCGACCAATTGAATTAGTATTGCCTGGACATACTGGTAGTAAGGTAACAGTGGGATTTAGTGCAGACAGTCAATCCTTTACGATCGTTAGTAAGGAAGGCAAAATCTGGAGATCGAATCTGAAACCAGAATTGATCGGTGAACCAATCGAAACTAATCAGGCTGGCACTGAAAATACCGCTATTAGTCAAGATGGTAAAATAGCGACGGGTGGAGCTGGTGCAGCCCTCAGAACTTGGGATTTGCAAGGTCGTCAGACTGCCGATTTTAGAGGATATTGGGGCACGATTAGAAGTATCAATTTTAGTAAAGATGGTAAATATCTATTAGCTGGTGGTGATGATGGCATCCCGCGAGTCTGGCAGATCGATCGAGATATCTCGACCTTAATCAAGCAAGGTTGTCAATGGTTAGAACAAGGATCTTTTGGATCTCCTGCTGTGTCAAAATCACTCGATCGCATAACCGATGCTACCAGAACCGCTTGTCTGGATTAGAGCGAGAATTATGAGGGTATTCTATCGCTCTGTCAATTTCCACGATAAGCCCGAAACAAAATTAGTAGTAATGTGCGCGACAATCGGAATAAATAGATTACCTGTTTCGACCATTGTAAATGCTAGCAGTATCCCTACAGCTGTCGCCCACACCGCATATGGCCATTGCTGGACATTAGTCATGTGCAACACTCCAAAACAAAGCGAGGATAATACAATCCCGATCGGATCTAATCCAATTGCTGGTAACATGACACCGCGAAATAATAGCTCCTCACTCAATCCAGGCAAAATTCCCAACCAAATCGTATCAGGCACAGCCAGCGGTTTTAAAACCATTGACAGATAAAAATCCGCACTCTCTCGATAAGTCCCCCACACGGCATACACGATCGAACTCAAGCCCGTCAAACCCAATCCCAACGCAATCCCAATCCCTAAATCTAATCCCGTCATCGTTAGTGGACGCAATTGCAGCTCACTGAAGTACAGCCATAATCTGGCTATCCCAAATAAAATTAGGGAAGTCACCGCCATCGCAATCAAAATCTGAGTCCGCGATAAAGGTTCGATGTCTGGATTTTGGGAGTTACTCATCGATTAGAGGGTAGGGGTAGAGGTTGGAGGGTAGGGGCAGAGGAATTATTTACATTCTCTAAGTCGATCGATCTGGGGATAAAAACTGGCTAGGCTCATGCCTGCTCGATCGACTGTGATTAAACCGATCGCTTCTAAATACGATCTTACCGCGATCGCTTGAATTCCTAATGCTGCTGGTGGTACCTGCATCCGCGTCTGATTTTCGGCAACTGTAATAATCTTAGTATGGGGTGATCGCGCAAAACTAATTAAGCCACTACCGCCACAGGCAGATTCAGGGATAATTACCGCATCAACTTCGTTACTCCAGATTCCCTGGTTCGGGGCTGAGTCGGTGATAAACTGCGGCGCACGACTCAATCCCACCAGCACACAGGGAAGAAATGTATAGCCCAGTTCCTCGGCGGCTGAGCGAGGAGAAATGTCTGGATCGATCGGCAGTGGTGACAGCGCAGGTGCGTGAGCACAGGGCACTTTAAAAGTCCGCACGATCGTGTGACTAATCACTGCTTCGGCTCCAGCCAGTGGATCTACGCCCGTGCCGTGTCGATAATCGTGGAGGATGGTGCCGCCCAAATCATCGGGAAATCTAGCAATTACTGCGATCGCTTCTGCCCCCGCAACGTTAATCAGTTTATCTACCGCTCGGAGCAGACTATCCGGCTGCTGAATTGTCCCCCAGGAAGCTCCAGAAGACGCTGTACGTAGCTCTACCCCCAATGGTGTATCTGTAACGACATAATCAGTAATATCTAGCCCCAGCGTCGCTCTAGCCGCATCAGCAACTTGGAGATGACGGGTGCGCAATTCATCCGAAATTCCCGCATCGAACACAATCCCAATCCGATTTCGCCGGACTGGTGCCAATCCCCAATTACCTGCGGCAAATTTATCCAGGGCATAACCCTCAACGTAAAGTACGTTCGGCATACTCCAATACAATTGCGCCCCATTCATCACATTCGGATGGGTGATCAATCGATCGCAACTAGCGGCAACAGCTTTGGCAATGGGTAAAGCATCCCCAGCGTAACCACCCATCGCTGCGCCGATCCCTGTAGGGATAATTAGAGCTACCGTGTAAGGACGATTAGTCATGGGTAATTGGATCGATAATTCCACCACCGAGGACGATATCCCCGTTGTACCAGACAGCCGCTTGTCCGGGCGTAATTCCAAATTGAGGCTCGTCGAAGACTAGCTTGATCTTGCCGTCTGGGAGGGGAATCACACTCACCGGAACAGCTTCAGAACGGTAGCGAACTTGAACTTCAGCCCGAATTGGCGCAGCTGGTTGGGGAATCGACACCCAGTTGACGCGATCGACTGTACACTCTAGCCCATGCGTTTCCGCTCGTGAGCCAACGACGACACGATTCTTGATCGCATCTAGGGCGACTACATAGAGGGGTTCAGGGGCAGCTAGCCCGATGCCGCGACGTTGCCCGATCGTATAATGATGGATGCCGAGATGTTGACCCAAAACTGCGCCTTGGGTATCGACGATTTCACCTGGGCGTTCGTTGATATATTTATCGAGGAAGGTTTTCATCGAGCCATGTTTTTCGACGAGGCAGAGATCTTGACTTTCGGGTTTGTCAGCGGTAGATAAGTTTAGTCCAGCGGCTATTTCGCGGGTTTGGGTTTTGAGGGTATCGCCGAGGGGGAAAATAGTTGCCGCGAGGATATCTTGGTCTAAATCGTAGAGGAAATAGGTCTGATCTTTCGATCGATCGATCGCCCGCCGGAGTTGATATCGTTGCAAATTATCATCATAGGTAATCCGCGCATAGTGTCCCGTGGCGATATAGTCTGCGCCGAGTTCAGCTTTGGCATACTTAACCATTGGCCCAAATTTCACCGCTTTGTTGCACTGAGAACAGGGTAAGGGGGTGATTCCAGCTTCGTAGCCAGCTACTAGATAGTCAATAATATATTGCTCGAAAGTATCCCGACTATCGACAATTTGATGAGTAATTCCTAGCTGTTCGCAAATTTTGGCTGCATCTACCATCCCTTCCGAACAGCACTGACCCTTGCCCCGCATCAACCACAGCGTGAGACCGATCACATCATAACCTTGTTCGCACAGAATCGCGGCAGCAACAGAACTGTCTACTCCGCCAGAGAGTCCGACGACGACTTTTTTTGTAGAGGGCAACATTGATTTTAGCTATAACTCGCCTGTATATTAACTTAACACTTCTCGATCGGCTTTGGGCGAGGGCGATACTCAGGGTAGAATTGGGAGCGAGTGGAGAACCTTTTCAAGACAGTTAGGGGTTGGGAGAGAAGATAGAGAATAGTTGCTTTACTTGCGCTATCTAGTATTAGTATTCGGCGCAAGTTCAGCCACTATTCAAATTCTCCCAACTCCGTTGGCGCAGCCGCTCTGAAAGAGCTACTCCGAACCCTTCCCAAGTAGCTATATTTATCGCATAGATTGGGCATAATGAAACTAGATTCTCGCTTGTACTGACAGGGAACATCAAGCTGTCCGTGAACGTCGTCAAAGAACATCTCTTTCGACTAGGAAACTGGCGCAAAGCGACAAGAAATTATCCCTGGTTAATGCCCTGAAACAATACATATTCTTGAAGTTCAATCAAATTAGATTAGTTTAAGACTAGAATTTTGTAAAAGGTACGATAAAACACTGAGGATAAAATCCCACTTTAAGCCTTAAACTAGGTTATGAAACGTTAACCCGATCGCCAACATTTTATATCAAAGCTTTTATGAATACTGCTAGTTTGCGGACTTACATCTACAAAGGTCTGATCCTTGGTTTAGTGCCAGTATTGACAGTTGTCAATCTCCAGTCGATTAGTATGGCAGATCCGGCGCAGACAAGTAAGCCGAAAACTCCAGCTAAAGCTATTGCTACCAAAATAACTGTCACAGCTCCAGCCAAAGCAACTAAGCCAAAAACCCAAGCTAAGCCAAAAGCGGCACCAGTCAGCTTATCCGCCCCCTCAAATAATTTTGCGGATTCTTATACACTCGGTGCAGGCGACAGGCTTAGAGTCGATATCTTTAATGTGCCAGAATACAGTGGTGAATTTTATGTATTAGGCGATGGTTCGATCAATCTGCCTGTGGTTGGTTCGATTCCACTGCAAGGCTTGACAGTTCAAAAAGCGTCCT
>JANNDQ010000156.1:0-3377 GCA_031387965.1 Chamaesiphon sp. OTE_75_metabat_567 | reverse complement strand
CGGCACAGGCACAGTTCGCCAAACTCGAACGGACGTTAGCGGGTCGTCTGGGTGTATTTGCACTGAACACAGCCAATGGTAACCAACTGAGCTATCGTGGTGATGAGTATTTCCCCATGTGCAGCACTTTCAAGGTAATCCTAGCATCCGCCATCTTGAAACGCAGCACACAGATCGATGGGCTGATGCAGCAGCGCATCAAGTACCAGCGGAGCGATCTGGTTACATATTCCCCCATTACCGAACGGCAGGTTAAAGATGGGATGACGGTTGCGGCTCTCTGTGCCGCTGCGATTCAGTACAGCGATAATACAGCTTCAAATCTATTGATGAAGATCCTCGGCGGCCCTGGGGCTGTGACTAAGTTTGCGCGATCGATTGGCGATCGCCAATTTCAGCTCGATCGCTGGGAGACTGCGCTTAATTCATCGATTCCAGGCGACAGGCGGGATACATCGACACCAAATGCAATGGGAATATCTCTCCAACGACTCGCATTTGAAGACGCATTAGAGCCGCGTCTCCAGTTACAATTACGAGTTTGGCTCCAGGGTAATACGACTGGGGCGACTCGAATTCAAGCTGGTGTTCCGGCTGACTGGCAAGTCGGCGATAAGACGGGTACTGGCGACTATGGTACCGCCAACGATATTGCCGTAATCTGGCCGCCACGACGTGCGCCCCTTGTCGTCGCTATTTACACCACTCAAGCTACGAAAGATGCCAAGGCGCGTAGTGACGTTATTGCATCAGCAGCTCGAATTATCGTCGATTGGCTGGGCTAGAAAGGTGTAGATTCCAGCATTTTGCGATCGATAGTACGGTTTTCACACGGCTACAATATTGTTCCAATTCAACGTTGATCGAGTAGATGCTGAAGCACTGCTTGACAATTAAGCAAATGCTAAAGTATTGTTTAATTAAGCAACTGCTTAATTATCTCCATGAGTCGATCGATTGCCAGTACTGATATTTTTCAAGCGATCGCCGATCCTACTCGGCGGGCGATTCTCGATCGGTTGCAGCATGGCGAGCAGCCTGTTAAGTATCTTGCGGAACCCTTCGCAATGTCTTTACCTGCCATTTCCCAGCACTTGCAAATCTTATCCGCAGCGGGATTAGTGATCCAGCACCGCCGGGGACGACAGCGTATCTACCGACTCAATCCAGCAGCCCTCCAGCCAGTATCGGACTGGATCTGCCAGTACGAACAATTTTGGACGGCAAAACTGGATGCGTTAGGCGAGTATCTGGAGGAACAACCATGAGCCACGAGATGGAGCTAGAAACGTTTTATCCCCACCCACCAGAGCGCGTTTGGCAGGCACTAACCGACCGGCGTGCTTTGAGCAGCTGGATGATGGACAATGATTTTGAAGCTTGCTTGGGGCATCAGTTTCAGTTTCAAAGTTATCCACTACCAGGGTTAAAAGTCATAATTTACTGCCAAGTGCTAGAGGTGGAAGCACCAAAACGCTTGGTTTATAGCTGGAAAGAGCATCCTTCAGATCCAGCATCACGGGTTATCTGGACATTAGTTCCAGCAGCAGGCGGTACCAAAGTCCGACTTCAGCATCGAACTGTAGGCTCTGCGTTGATTCCTATCTTTGGGCAGCCAATTTCAGATCGCTCTCGTAGGGAGATTGACTCTAAATTCACATCTCCGATGGCGATCGTCGCCAGACGACGCGCAAGCTTAGGACATCCTTTACAAACAGCCGCTTCTACCTCAAAAGACGGCTTGCATCCACTTTCAGAATTCCTGAACTATCAAACCAACTGGCATTACTGGTTGCACCAAAAATTACCTGGAGTATTAACCATGAGTTCAAATCAACAGCTTTTACAGAGTTTATACGATGCTTTTAACAACAGTGAGCTAGAAACAATCATCGCGGTGATGCACCCAGATGTGAAATGGGCGAACGGGGTAGAAGGCGGTTTCGTTTATGGACGCGACGCGGTGCGCGAATACTGGACTAATCAATACAAGGTTATTCAAGTGCAACTTGAAACTTTAAAGTTTGAGATAGACGAAAACAATCGTAATGTCGTTACCGTTCATCAAATCGTCAAAGATTTGCAAGGTAATCTGCTTGCAGACATGACAGTTAAGCAAATTTTTACCATTGAGAATGATTTGATTGTTCTCTATGAAATTGGCGAAACTGAAACAATCCAAGAGACGATTGAAAGGATGAAAACTTCTAACAAGTAATGATGTTGAAAGTAATGTTATTCAAAGTAATAGGTAGACCAATTGCAAAAGTATCACCATACTCTATTCAATCTGATTGGAGCTGGATTTAATTTTACTAGCACTAGTCAAACTTAGACTTCGCTGATAATATTGTTTAGATAAAACACTATATCTATAATGCAAGACAGTATTCTCACAACGCTAGTTTTACCGATCGCCTTGGCAATAATTATGTTGGGGCTGGGACTATCACTCAAAAGCGATGATTTTCTGAGGATTTTTAAATATCCAAAAGCCGTGACGATCGGATTGATCGGTCAGTTGGTTATTTTACCAATTATTGCCTTAGCGATCGTCAAAATTATTCCGATGCCACCCGCGATCGCGGTTGGATTAATCATACTTGCTCTTTGTCCCTGTGGCCCGTCATCGAACATGATTACCTATTTGGCTGGTGGTGATGTAGCATTGGCGGTCACGCTGACTGTGTTTAGCAGTATGATTACGATCTTTACGATTCCCCTATTTGCTAGCCTAGCCGTGAATTCTTTCCTCGGCACAAATGCAATTGTCTCCTTGCCGATTGGGGCGACGATGGGACAAATCTTTGCAATTACGGTGATTCCGATCGCTTTGGGGATGTATATCCAGCATCAATTTCCTGAAATTGCAAGACGGTTAGAGAAAGCTACTAATAAGCTGGCGGTTGGTTTTTTAGTGTTAATTATCATTCTGCTAGTTGCCAAAGAATGGAGTAAATTACCTGGTTTTATTATTCAGGCTGGTATGGGTGTAATGTTACTAAATATCCTCGGTATGGCTGCCGGATATGCGATTAGTAAAATTCTCAACCTGAATATTGCCCAACAAATCTGTATCGCGATCGAAGTCGGCATTCAAAATGGGACATTGGCAATTGCCATTACTGCTGGTATTTTAAAAGATGCAGAAATGGCAATTCCTGCGGCTATTTATAGTTTGTTCATGTATCTCACCGGATTTGCTGTCATTGCTTACAGCAAAAATCTAACCAGTGGTTCGGGTGAAATTCCATCTTCAGATCTGAGTTAGTCGCCT
Source organism: Chamaesiphon sp. OTE_75_metabat_567 (assembly GCA_031387965.1). GTDB lineage: Bacteria > Cyanobacteriota > Cyanobacteriia > Cyanobacteriales > Chamaesiphonaceae > Chamaesiphon. The sequence goes on along the minus strand of JANNDQ010000156.1, from coordinate 100 downwards.
TTCGTTAATTCGAGATCGACTCTCAACCAATTTAGCGGCCAACTTAATCGCCTCTATCATACTTCGCGCATCCGCAATCCCCAATCCCGCAATATCAAAC
>JANNDQ010000146.1:0-2347 GCA_031387965.1 Chamaesiphon sp. OTE_75_metabat_567 | reverse complement strand
GTGTTAGCACAACAGTTGGAGAGTCCAGATTTGCGCGATCGCATGGTAGCATTGGCATCGTTACGCGATCTCCCTGCGGATGTTGCCTTCCCCTTGATCAAAAAAGTACTCAATGATGAAAGCTTACAATTGCGATCGATGGCAGTATTTGCGCTGGGTGTTAAAGCTACACCAGAATCTTACCCAATCCTGATCGATCTCCTTGCTAACGATCCAGACTATGGAATCAGAGCTGATGCCGCAGGTGCCCTCGGTTATCTCGAAGATATTCGGGCTTTTGAAGGACTTGTTCATGCTTTCTATGAAGATACCGATTGGTTAGTCCGCTTTAGTGCCGCTGTTTCCCTCGGCAATCTCAAAGATCCCCGCGCTTTTGATGTGCTGATGCGGGCGCTAGACTCACCCGAAGTCGTCCTCCAACAAGCCGCAATTGCCGCGCTAGGGGAGATTAAAGCAATTGGGGCGATCGATCGCCTAGTCCTATTCATCGAGTCAGAAGACTGGCTCGTGCGCCAACGCCTAGCCGAATCACTAGGACAACTAAACGCCCCCAAAAGTATCTCCGCCCTCAAATATCTCACCAAAGACAGTCATCCCCACGTCGCCGCCGCCGCAACAATCTGTCTCGAACGGATGGAAGGTTTAGAGGAGAACGGATAGAGCGTTATACTGGTGACTGGTTTAAATAAATTTTTTAAGATTAATCGCTCATGAATGTCCGCGAATTTTTTGAATTAAGTGCTGGCAAATGGTTCTCTCAGAAAACAAGTCAACATTTAACTCTAAAACAGTCAGAACATGGGAAATCCGATCTAGTGATCGAAATTTTACCCATCGACAGTCCCCAGGTGATCCAACTCTGTCAACAAGCAGGTGTCGATCCTAGCTCAGTTTGGGGTGGTGTCAAGTATAGCTGGAAAGGGACAATTGCCTGGGATACTCCCACCCAAACCTCCCCAAATCAGCAGGGGGAATCAGTTGCAATTGCTATCCCCGACTCACCATCTACCACAACTGGTAAGTTCTATCATCTTGCTAAAAATTCCACATCGCCCCAAATAGCGCGATACACGATGGGTGATGATGATGCCCTCACATTAGTGACAGAGCATGAAAATATCTGCTCCGAAGAACGAGTCTGGTTCGAGAGTGATAATGTTCGCATCCGCACCACCATCATCACTCAGCCAGATGGTAACTCCCTCGCTTCCTTCTACTCAGAAATTCGGATGGGAAATTAGCGAGTAACCAATCGATTTGCCATCCCTGACTATCATCTCTAAGAGGCAACAGCGGCGATTAAACCAGTACTTGGAGTATTTGTTTGCGGAAATCCGATCGCTCCATCTGGACAGCCTGCTGGGATGCTAAGGAGAATTGCCGCTATGTCGAGAATACTGGCAGTAAGATTTACGGCGTTGCTGATTTAAGGTGTAGATCGCATCGATCGACCTATACAGTCGCGTATCTCAGGGAAGTCGGCGCGAAACTCTGGCAGCTATTGGCTCAGGCATTGGGTGAGGCAGTTAATAAAAAGAATATTCGATCGATCGTCCAGCGTTATCAGCAGTCTCTAGCAGTAGTAGCCTTAGAGCGGCAGTATTTTTGGGGCGAATCGATCAATGTCTCAATTAGTAACCCTCAAAATATTGGGTGCGATTACCAAGGAGTGAGGATTAAACAAAGTCTAATCGATTTTGGTGCAGTATAATATCACCATCGGATGCAAGTTTAGGATCTGAATTTAATAATTGTTTTAAGTATAGAAAATGCAATTTAATCAGGAGATACAATGGCTTTTACTAATTACAAAAATATTGCTGATGTCTTAAAAACTTTCCCCTTGAGTTATCAAGAAAAAGACTTTATCCAGAATATTGAATTTGAATGTGATGAGTACTTTTCCCGCCGATTGAATACGGTGATTCAAGAAGGAATTGTTTTTAATTCGGAATATGCAATCTGTGAAAATATTATCTCCCCGATTTTAACGGAGGTTTGGCGGGGGTATATCCAGAGCTTCTTAATTTGGAGTCATCAACCGCTGAACTATGATGAAAATTTATCGGGCGTACCAGATTATGTTGTGGCTCAACGTTCTCCCCGTGGGAAAGTAGTACTTGAAAAGCCCTACGTGATTGTAGTAGAAGCCAAGAAAGACAACTTTGAAGAAGGTTGGGGACAGTGTTTGGCTGAGATGCTAGCGGCACAGAAGCTGAACAATGATCCTAGTAAAAAGCTGTTTGGGATGGTTTCTAACGGCAAGCTGTGGGAATTTGGGGTTTTGCAGGAAGAGATGTTTACCAAAAATCGTAAATACTATGTCTTGGAGAATCTAGAGAAGCTC
>JANNDQ010000133.1:0-5212 GCA_031387965.1 Chamaesiphon sp. OTE_75_metabat_567 | reverse complement strand
CTCCCAACCAGGTCAGCCGATTGACTTGGGCTTTCCCGTTCATTATCTGGGGAAGTTGCAAGACGATTTGTCTTTGCGAAATGCCTACGCTGCTGCTGCTGTCATGATTGCCCCCTCGATCGAAGAGGCATTTGGGCAAACGGCATCCGAGTCCCTTGCTTGTGGCACTCCCGTTGTTGTGTTCGCAAATACTGGCTTAGAGGATATCGTCGACCAACAGCAGAATGGTTACGTTGCTAACTACTGCGACACGGCAGATTTAGCTAGGGGAATTGCCTGGGTACTGGAAGACTCCGAGCGACATCACACCTTGCGTCGTTCTGCACGTCAGAAGGCAGAACGAGAGTATTCGATGGAAGTGCAAGCACATCGATACCGATCGCTATTTCACAAAATTCTTGATCGACCCCAGTCTGTTATGAGCCAAGCCAGATCTCGATTAGATCAGCCACTATAGCTATGACTGTCCTGCCAAAACATTGATCGTGTGAATTCTATATTCCGAACGAGTTATGAAGCATTTGCCCATCTCCACACAGTCTATTCAAACCTCTCCCCGACTAATGTTGTTCGACTTGGCTTTGGGAGGACATCACGGGGGCTACATTCAGCACCTCGTCGAGTATGCTGATCACGAGGCATTTGCTGGCGCGATCGATATTGTTGTGTTGCCGCATTTTGGCGAGATTCATCAAGATACCGTTGCGGCTATTTCCAGTTATCAGCACCCAGCAATCAATCTTGTGCCGATTTCCACTGCCGAAGCCGCAGCATTAGGAGATCGTCATTCAGGGATAAGTCGGGCACTCCGCAACTTGCGCGAATGGCAACTTTTTTGTAAATATGCCAAAGAGTTGCAAACAACTCACGCGCTGATTATGTATCTAGATACCTGCGAACTTCCCTTGACAGTTGGGATACAGTCACCGTGTCCATTTTCGGGTATCTATTTTAGACCTACTTTTCACTACGATTTGTTTGCCAACTACAAGCCAAATTGCAAACAGCGGCTGCAACAGTGGCGCGAACGCATTACACTAGGGCGAATCCTGCATCACCCACAACTACAGACATTATTCTGTCTCGATCCCTTTGCCGTCGAAGCAATTGAACACAATCAATCCAATGTCCAGATCGTCCATCTTGCCGATCCGGTTCAACCTTACCCGTCAATCCAACTGGATTTGGCAACCTTTCGCACCAAGTTAGGGATCGAAAAACATCGCCGAGTATTTCTACTATTTGGCGCATTGGATGGACGCAAGGGGATTTATCAACTACTAGAGGCAATCGCCTTATTACCCCCAGAACTCTGTGAGCATATCTGCCTCCTCTTGGTCGGTAAAACCAACGCCACTGAACGAGCAAATATTCGATCAAAGATAACAGCACTTTGTCATACTGCGCCAATTCAACTGGTAGAGTGTGATGAATTTATCCCCGAAAATGATGTCTCCAGCTATTTTCAATTAGCAGATGTGGTGCTAGCTCTTTATCAACAACACGTTGGGATGAGTGGAATTTTGCTGCTGGCAGCGGCAGCCGGCAAGCCTGTATTGAGTTCTGATTACGGTTTGATGGGAGAGCTGGTGCGGCGTTATCAGTTGGGTTTAACTGTGGATTCAACCGATTCACCCGCAATTGCCAGGGCACTCTCTGGCTGTTTATTGGAACCACCAGAGATGTTAGGAGATCGAACGCAGATGCAGGTATTTGTCGATCTAAACTCGATCAATCGATATGCCAGCACTATTTTTCAGTATTTAGATCCGGCGACAAGTTGTGATTCGCCGATCTTAAGTCTCTGACAATAGTGAGCCGATCTTGTTTCGTCATCTAAGTAGGTCGATCCAAATATTTATTAAATACATAATGCCTACAACCTAGATGGTGAGAAGTTTCCACCCTATGAGACATCTATCCTGTTGCGATCAATTTCCCTATTCGCTATTCCCACACCCACCACACATGAAAAAAATTCTGCAAATCATCCCGACGCCACCAAATTATGCCGATGGAATTGGCGATTATGCATTACAGTTAGCAACTCAATTACGCCAAGATTTTCAGGTCGATACACAGTTTCTAGTATTTCGGAACGATGTGCAAGTAACACCACTGGCGAGCGGCTTTGAAATGGAGCAATTATCGATCCATACTGCTGAGAAATGTCGTGCGGCAATTCCTCTCGATCTTCAAGCTATTATCATCCACTTTAGTGCTTATCCTTATTTTAATACCAGTTTGAAAGGTAGCTTGGGAGTTGGCACTCCCTTCTGGTTTGTGGAGGCATTGCGATCAATAGTTGCAGATCAGCAGATTAAACTAGTTGTGATGTTTCACGAATTGCCCAAATTACATTGGCACCAATTTTATCTCTTCGATTTCTTAAATCCGATTCACTGCATCGTTTCGCGTAGTCTAGCACAGATGGCGGATGTCGTAGTGACTAGTAGTAGCAGATTTCAATCAATTTTATCGACATGGATCGAGAAGGACGTCCCCAAAATTCCGATCTTTTCAAATATGGGAGAACCTGAATTGATCGTGCCGTTAAGAGAGCGCCAACGACGGATGATTATCTTTGGCGGTTCGGCTCGCGCTCGTATTTATAAAAATCATTCATCAGCCTTAATGCAGAGTTGTCAGTTATTAAGAATCGATAAAATTTACGATGTCGGTTCGACACTAAATCTACCAGACTATTCACATACAGGTATCGATCTATGCTCGCTCGGATTTCGCTCTCCAGGCGAAATTAGCGAGCTACTATTGACATCGATCGCAGGTTGTATCGACTACTCACCATTTCCTGGCAGTCTTGGCAAGTCAGGTGTATTTGCTGCCTATTGCGCTCATGGAATACTACCAATTTTAACTTGTTATAATCCGTCAGAAGAAAATGGTTTATGTATGAATCAACATTATTTAGTCTTAGGTTCTAAGCTAGATAGCTTAAGCCTAAATAGTTATCAAATAATTGCAAACAAAGCTTATGAATGGTATCAAGACCATACTCTAAAAGAGACAGCTAAAAAATTTAATTCTTATATTTGAACAAAAGCCCTTTGGACTTTAGCAAGCATTCACCATCAATCATCTAAGCTTAATATAAGCTCGTTCTTATATGACTGTTACAAACAATAATCTACTAAATAATTTTAACTCCCTAACATCAGAAATAGAAACCATAGTATTAGTCTGTGCTGCTGATAATAACTATGCTATGCCTTTAGCCGTTACTGCTTGTTCTGTATTGGAAAATCTTAGTTGCGATTATCAAATCCATTTATTTATCATTGATGGGGGAATCGCTGATGAAAACAAGCACAGGATTGAGCGATCACTCAATTTAAATCGCTGCCAAATTGAGTTTATTCCAAAACCAGATTCCTCATTCACAGTAGTTCAAGATGTTGTCAATTATTTAAGCAAAGTAACTCCAGAAGAATTGCAACATGTTGCCGGATCGGTAGCCGCTTATTATCGGTTATTTATTACCGAACTGCTTCCGAGTAGTATTGATCGTGTCATCTATCTAGATTGTGATTTAGTTGTTAATGCCGATTTAAGTAAACTCTGGAAAGCTCATTTTAACGATACTTATATATTAGCAGTTCAGGATATGTGGGTACCCTATGTATCTTCAATAAAAGGAGTGCCTTATCAAAAATTGGGAATTTCAGCAAGTTCTAAATATTTTAATTCTGGGGTTATGGTTATTGACTTACAGAAGTGGAGAGCGGATAGTATTACAACCAAGGCAATCGAGTACTTGAAGACTTATCAACATGACATCCGCGCTCACGATCAAGACGTTTTGAATGGTTTATTTGCAGATAAATGGGGTGAACTCGCTCCAAGCTGGAATCTCACTCCTGCAATTATCGATCTATTTTCATCCTGGCAAGAAAGTCCTTTTTCTGAATCAGAATATCATCAATTAATCGAGCGCCCTTCTATCATTCATTTTGCTACAAACCGCAAACCCTGGAATTCTCGACATGCTTTATTTAAAAATTACTTTTTTGAGTATGTAGATAAAACTGCTTGGGCTGGTTGGCGACTCACCTTATGGAGACGATTGAAAATAACCATAAATCGAGAGTATAAAAAAATTTTGAGATACTTTAAATAAATAAAGTATAAAGTCTATTTTAGAGGTAACACTATGTCTGATTCGATCGCATTTATTTTATGTACTGAAGGTGGCGCACTAGAGCCGGAATCTTTGCTGATGGTCGAAAGCTTTCGTAAGTACGCGGGTAATTTAAAAGATGCACCGCTGTATAGTTTTCAAGTGCGCGAGAAAAATGACGTTTCTGCTGAAACGATTGCCAAACTTACTGCTTTTGGAGTCAATCATCAAAAAGTAGTCCTCAATACTAAGTATCCCGACTATCCCCTGGCAAATAAACCGCTACTTTGTGCGTATGCCGAAAAGGAAATCGATGCGGAGATTATTGTCTTTCTCGATAGCGATTTAGTCTTCTTTTCCGAACCGACTGAGTTTTTATTACCGCCTGAATATGATATCGGGATTCGTCCCGAACATCACCAAATGATTGGTTCGGAAGGCACTAACGATCCTAATGATGAGTATTGGATGCGCCTGTATAAGATTGCTGGAGTGAAAAATCCATATCGATTTGTCACTACGACAGTAGATCAGAAGAGAATCAGAGCTTTCTGGAATTCTGGTGTAGTTGCCGTAAGAAAAAAGCAAGGAATATTCACTGCTTGGCAGCAAACAATCGAGCAGCTTTTAGAAGTCGGTACTACTACTACTAAAGAAAATTGGTACTATGAGCAGTCGGCTCTTTCGGCTACTATCTGTGCCATAAATGCTAATGTTTTCAACTTTTCTCCAGGCTATAATTATCCGATACATTCTCATAACGTAATGCCAATGTCAGAACAGTTGAGTAGTTTTGAAGAAATAGTTTGTATTCACGAGCATCTGTTTCGTCCCAGAGAAGAATACTATCGGGAAAGAACTTGGGTGAAAATACTCAAATGGCTGAAGAATTTTGACCAATCGACTCCTAAGTATAAATGGCTCTACAACTATTTGCAGACTCATAATTCAGTACCTAATTTTATTCAAAAGATGCTAGAAACAATCTTATTTTTACCCGTATTTAAGTCGCTCCTTCCTTATAAAAAGAAAAAAATCGTGCATGAAATTAGACCTAATTAGCCGATATCGAAC
>JANNDQ010000118.1:0-4011 GCA_031387965.1 Chamaesiphon sp. OTE_75_metabat_567 | reverse complement strand
CCATCAAACCTCTGGCTAAATTTGCCAAACACCAAGCGCGGGAATTGATTATCAAACGGGCTGAATCGATCGGGGTAGCTTGGCGGGATGATGTGAAGTTTTTGCGATCGCGCGGCGGTTCGGAGCCATTTTCGCCCCAGTGGACGGCAGATTTAGCCCAGATTACCAGTCCCGATCTCCAGTACCCTGAATATTACCTCACCTCCTTTCATGCTTACGAGCAGGGGAATATGAGTTGGGATGCAGCAATGGAAGTAGAAGTTGCGGCTTATTCAGTTCATGCCAAGATTTTTGCCGAAACTGGCAGAACTGGAGATACTCAGCTGCGGAAAAGCTATCACGATCTGATTGTTGAAACTCTACCCACTGTACCCCAAACTATTCTCGATATCGGTTGCAGTGTGGGGATGAGTACATTTGCGATCCAGCAAGTTTATCCCGCCGCACAGCTAACCGGATTAGATTTATCACCATACTTCTTATCGATCGCCAATTACCGCGCCCAGCAAAAACAAGCCAAAATTAACTGGGTTCACGCCGCTGGAGAATCAACTGGTTTACCAGCCCATAGTTATGATTTAGTCTCCCTGTTTCTAATCTGTCACGAGCTACCCCAGACAGCTACCCGCGAGATTTTCGCTGAGGCTAAGCGGCTACTCAAACCAGGTGGACATATTGCGATCATGGATATGAATCCATCGTCAGAAATCTACAGCCAAATGGCACCATATATCTTGACGCTGCTCAAAAGTACCGAGCCATATCTCGATCGATATTTCACACTAGATATCGCTCAAGCATTACTTGAAGCAGGCTTTGAGTTGCCGACAATTACTGCTAACACCCCCCGCCATCGCACGGTGATTGCGAAGATTTAGCTTCCTTGAACGATCGTCAAGCCCAGAGCTGCATAGGGTGCCAACCGCTCAGGTTTAACACTCGGCGCAGTTACTAAATAAGTTAAAGCCCTAATTGTATCCACTACATAATTAGCCGCCGTATCCAACTTGGCTTCGGTTGCGAGTCCAATTACCTCCGCCGCTCCGGCAATCATCGCTTTTTTGACATGAGCTTCATCGAGATTGGCGACACTAATCCCGACTTCAGGATGGAGACTGCACACACCGAGCATACAGATGTCCGCTCTAATTGATCGCAAGGACTCGATCGCAGTTGCACCCACATTTACCAGAGCTGTCTTATACAGTCGTCCCCCTAACATTATCACCTCAATCCGATCGTGTTCGGCAAGTGCGAGGGCGATCGGGGGACTATTGGTGATCACCGTCGCTACTAAGTCCAACGGTAAATGGTGAGCGACTTGTAGCGTTGTTGTACCACCATCTAAGATCACCACTTGTCCAGAGCGAACTAGTTTTGCAGCAGATTTAGCGATCGCTTCTTTCTCTTTTGGTGCTTGTTTTTGCCGATCTGCATAGCTAGCTGTGGCGGGTGATGTGAGCAGTGCGCCGCCATGTACTCGTTGGAGTAATCCAGCTTCCGCAAGTTCTCGCAAATCCCTACGCACTGTGTCTTCAGATACCTTGAGTTCGTTACTGAGTTCGGAAGATAGCACCTTTTTATTGCGGTGCAGAATTTCGAGAATAAATTGTCTACGCTCTGCTGTTAGCATTGGTCTTTTGCCTGAAATTGCGGGTTTTGTATTGATAATGCCTGTTTGTTAGTATATACTCTTTTTAATGCTGGTTTCTCAGTGTTTATTCGCTAGGGATCAATAAAATAACGCATTTTCACGCAAAAAATTAGAATTAACACATACAGTTTTAGCTGCTAGTGAGGTGAGGGCGGGTTCAAATTAGATCTATTGCGTTATTCCGATTGATTGTATAAACCCGCCCCTACAGTCCCTATCTCTCCCAACCACCAACTACTAACTACCAACTTTTATGACTACATTTCCGATCGATCTAACCACCTACAAACGCATCACCCTCGATGCCAGCAAACCAACACTCACAGCCGAACAGAAAGCCGATCTGATTGCAAATATCCAGTTGTGTCGGGATGCGATCGTCTTTTTCACCGCTACAGGTGCAGCGCGGGGCGTTGGTGGACATACAGGCGGTCCATTTGACACCGTACCTGAAGTAATGATTCTCGATGCCCTATTTCGCGGCGCGGCTGAAAAATACGTTCCCATCTTCTTCGATGAAGCTGGACACCGTGTAGCAACTCAGTACCTGATGTCTACCCTGAATGGCGATTTACCAGCCGAACGGTTAATGGAGTACCGCGCCGCCCATTCTCACCTGCCTGGACACCCCGAACTCGGCTTTACCCCTGGTGTAAAATTCAGTTCCGGTCGGTTGGGTCACATGTGGCCGTATGTCAACGGTGTAGCGATGGCGAACCCCGCTAAAATTGCGTTCTGTTTGGGTTCCGATGGTTCGCAGCAAGAAGGTAACGACGCTGAAGCCGCCCGATTAGCCGTCGCCCAAAATCTCAATGTCAAACTGATTATCGATGATAACGACGTGACGATCGCAGGTCATCCGTCCCAGTATCTCAAAGGTACTACTACCGCCAAAACCCTACTCGGTCATGGTTTACATGTCCTCGAAGGTAATGGCGAAGATATCGACGACCTGTATGCACGAATCTGTAAATCTGTCAATACTGCTGGACCGATCGCCGTAATTAACCATCGCCCCATGTGCCCTGGGATCGTCGGATTAGAAGGCAAAACCCACGGACACGACGTAATCTCGGTCAAACTAGCGATCGAATATCTCGAATCCCACAGCCAACAAGCCGCCGCCGACCATCTCAAAGGCATCACCGCACCCAAGAATACCTATACCTTCCTGGGTTCCAGCGATAAATGGGATGCCAACCGCAACGTCTTCGGGGATGCCGCTGTCGCGATTCTCGGACGGATGAGCGCAGCCGAGCGGCTCGAAAAAGTGAAGGTGATCGATAGCGATCTCGAAGGCTCCTGCGGTCTGAAAAAGATTCACGATGCCTATCCTGACATCTTCATCTCCTCCGGTATCATGGAACGCGGTAACTTCTCCGCCGCTGCTGGGTTCGGCATGGAAGCAGGCAAACAAGGGATTTTCGGCACCTTCAGCGCGTTCCTGGAAATGTGTATTTCCGAAATTACGATGGCACGGTTGAACAATTCCAACGTCCTCAGCCACTTCTCCCACTCTGGGATTGACGATATGGCAGACAATACTTGCCACTTCGGTTTGAACAATATGTTCGCCGACAACGGTTTGAGCGATGGTTTTGCCACCAATCTCTACTTCCCCGCCGACCCCCATCAAATGCGCGCCTGTTTGGAAACAATTTTCCACAATCCAGGTTTACGATTTGTATTTTCCACTCGTTCTAAAGTACCTGCAATTTTAGATACTAACGGTAAAGATTTCTTCGGCGGCGATTACAAATTTGTCTCCGGTAAAGATGAAGTAATTCGTGAAGGTACTCAAGGCTATATCGTCAGTTTTGGTGAAGCCTTATACCGCTCCCTAGATGCTGTCGAACGCCTCAAACAAGAGGGTATCGATATCGGTCTAATTAATAAGCCAACATTGAACTCGATCGATGAAGAGATGATGACAAAAGTTGGTAAATCACCAATGGTATTAGTAGTCGAATCTTTCAACCGTAAAACTGGTTTAGGCAGTCGCTTCGGTTCGCAGTTATTGGAGCGTGGTTATAAGCCTAATTACAATCACCTCGGTACGCACATCGAGGGTTGTGGCGGGCTGTGGGAGCAGTTCCCCCATCAGGGTATCGATCCGGCGGGGATTATGGCTGCGGTTAAGAAGTTGGTAAGTTAGGAGATTTTAGGTTTTGAGACGCACGAGTTGGAAGTTGATTCCGGCTCGTGCGTTATTTTTTGATAAAATGTAGTTATTTATTATTACATTGCATTGACTGTATTTATTGGCAACATAATATTTGCGATAGAATCAACAGCAAAAGATATATGAAATATGAACAGTAAGCTAATAATTGAGATTCCAGATGGTACAGTCATTG
>JANNDQ010000113.1:0-10810 GCA_031387965.1 Chamaesiphon sp. OTE_75_metabat_567 | reverse complement strand
GCCTCACCAAGGTGCTCAAAAATCAGTGTGGTGCAGGTGGAGCAGTCAAGGATAATTCGATCGAGATTCAAGGCGATCATCGCCAGAAGCTATTGGAGATTGTGACGAAGTTGGGCTACAAGGCTAAATTGAGCGGGGGATAAAGCTGAGATTATTTTGCTACCAGTTCGAGATAAATCAGCCATTGTGTCGATTCGATCGCGTGTAGAATCAGCGTAGAGTAACAAGTAATTTTAACTACTTGATCGCTTGTCGCTTGAATGACTTATAGCCTCCGCATTATCGATTTACCCAGTACCGAACGTCCTCGCGAACGCTTACTTGCACATGGAGTCAAACACCTCAAGAATGCCGAGTTAATCGCAATTTTATTGGGAACGGGACAAGGCCCTGGTAAACTGTCAGCGATCGGCTTAGGTGAGTATATCCTCAATCATTTCGGACAACATCAGCGCGATCCGCTAGAGCGATTGCGCGATCTCCATCCCCAGGAATTGATGGACATCCCAGGAGTTGGGCCAGCCAAAGCAACTGCGATCCTCGCTGCGGTAGAATTAGGTCAAAGAGCTTGTTCCTTGCGTCCACCGGATCGAGCGCTCATCGAAAATCCAGAGACAGCAGTAGCCGCGCTCAGTCAAGAACTGATGTGGTCTCCTCAAGAGCGATTTGCAATATTATTGTTAGATGTCAAGAATAGATTACTCGGTACGCAACTAATTACGATCGGGACAGCCACTGAAACTCTCGCTCCACCCAAAGAAATCTTCACCGCTATCCTCAAGCAAGGTGCCACCAAAACGATCGTCGCTCACAATCATCCATCCGGTGGCACCGAACCCAGCCAAGCCGATCTCGATCTTACTCGCCAGTTATTAGCAGGCGCAAAATTACTTGGTATTCCCCTATTAGATCACCTAATCTTAGGTGGCGGCAACTGGAGTAGTTTGCGTCAAAATACCAGCCTCTGGGAAGAATTTCCCCAGGGAGATTAGGACAATGAGACTAGTGTTAGCTACAAACCCGACTGTCTTCACCGATATGGCGGCTGCTATACATAAACGAAGCCCTAATTATGGCAATGATTGACAATCATCGCCATAATTGAAATATAAATCATAACAACGCTATCCCATGACAATTAACGTTAGCTTGACTCCCCAACTCGAAGAAATGGTGCGGCAGAAAGTATCAGGCGGACTTTATAACAGTGCGAGTGAGGTTGTCCGAGAAGCTCTACGGCTAATGGATGCACAAGATCGTTTGCAGGCAGTGAAGCTAGAGCAGCTACGGCAAGATATTCAGAATGGGCTGGAAAGCGGCGATCCGACTCCGTGGAATGCCGAAGAGATCAAACAAGCAGGTCGCCAGCGGAGAACGGCTCGTAACAGTGGTAAGGTTGCAGGTGCCTAGAGAATGGCTAAAATCATTAAACTCTCCCGTGCTTCAAACGATCTTGCCGAAATTTGGGACTACATCGCCGATGATAGTGAAACACAAGCCGATCTGTTCATTGATCTGATTGATCGGAAACTGCAACTTCTAGCAGAGAAGCCTAATCTTGGAAGATCGCGTGGTGAATTAGCAGAAAACATGAGAAGTTTTCCAATCGGTCGTTATGTAATTTTCTATATTGTTATGCCGTCCTGCATTCAGGTTGTCCGCGTTCTTCACGGTTCCCGCGATTTAGCCCCGATCTTTGAGACTGATCGTTAATTCATCATTTCGACGTTACTCTGATAGATAATCGGCAACAGCATTTAACTCATCTAAACCTCGGTTCAGTCGATCGAGCATGGCAGATCCTACCTCATTATTTAGATCGAATTTAGGATTTTGTAGGACAACCTCCTGGATAGCTTCTAGCAAGAGTACAAGCGGAACTTTACTGACGACTGCGCGTAAACCCATATTAGTCAAAACAGCCAGATAAAACCCAGTGAGATCTTGTCCGCCATAACAATAGAATCCATTCCATAGCTCTAGTTTTTCAGGAGTATATGCCATGTATTGTTCCGATGTAATACCAGTTGGCTCTAATTGCGGCTGGGGTAAAGAAGGTTGAGTCATCGGTTTTCTCCATAGAGGCTAGCTTACAATTCCCAATATTCTATTATCTTGTCTCTATTTTGATTATTAAGCTTTGCAAGGCAATCCTTTCCTAGTTCCTGGATTTCTGAATTACAGCAATCGAGACAACGCATGGCCAAGCTTTTCACCAACGACTCATCAATATGCCAATATACTTCAAATAGTCGGAGGTATTCCCATTCGTCATTTTGTTGCAGCATTGATTCTGCCACTTCTTCTATGTGGTCTAGCACCCAATTTTTAGGTAATGCCCAGATGCCAGCACGTCCCAATTCAATGTTCCTTATATTCTGACACTGACAAGCTAATTCCATTAACTCTAAAAGAATTTCTCGTCCTTTCATAACCTCAATTTGCTCGATTAGTTCTGGGCAAACTAATAAATCTGGATGATAAGAATTTAAAAAGCGTCGAAAATTGATATCATACCCGCATTCTAGATTTAATTCGATCGTTGTATTCGAGGTTTTCATTGTGGTGGAAGCCTAACTATTTAGTCGAAGTTTTGACTCGTCAGGATTTGCTTCGTAGTCATCAATTCATCGTTGGTGTATCCTCTCCGATAGGAGAATCGAGTTCCCGCTTTTGTGATTCAGTAAGATCGGGGTCAACCTGTTCTGCTGTTGAAATTAGGGTTGTACAACATCCCCTAACAACAGGATTGAAATTACCATTAACAGCATTCCAGCGGCTATATCCAGAGTCTTTGGAGACAATACCTTTGCTAGATAACGCCCTAATAATACACCTACCAAGCTAGTTGCAATTAATGCCGTTCCCGATCCGATAAATACAATCCACGGAGATCGAGATTGGGCACTCAATAGTAATGTTGCTAGTTGAGTTTTGTCACCCATCTCGGCGAGAAAGATCGTAATAAATGTCGAAAAGAATGTACTCCACATCCCAGACTTTTTGTTGTCTGGTGTTGGTGTAGTTTCGATTGAATCGGCGACTGGATCGCTGGATGGAGTTTCTGGCTGAGAAGTACTAGTCACTGGGCAATTTGAACTATAGCGAAGTTTTCATATTTTCTCATATCGACAGCCAAAGGTGGGGATTTAGAGCAAAATTCCCAATTCGGTGTCAAAGCGAATCGCTTCTAAGCTGCGATCTCCATACACCCCCTCGATCTGCTCACGGCAACACGCGATCGCAAAATCATTCAAATCCTCTGGCTCAATCCCAAACATCGCGACAAACGTATCCTCCTGCACACGGCAAAAAGAGGGACGATCTGGGTAGATATTACAAGCGCGGGTATCCTTGTCGAGATTGATACACCAGCCATCCTCACCCACCATGCTCAGATAGATGGCTAGCTGCTCCGGTAACAAGTATTCTTCCAGGTCTGGTCGATCGCTCGGATCTAGGTTACAACAGGCCCCACACTGCTTAATACACTGCCATGTAGACATATTTTGATTCGTCAGTTATTGCCTATCTAGTTTATTAGGTATTTAGGTCGATTGAGTAGACGATCAGAACTTCCACAACCCTAATAATTACCTCAAACATAGCTGGTGGGCAGCGTTGTGCGCCCTGGTGGTTCCCACCAGGGCGCAAAACAAGACAGCGACGCGCGTTCTGGAGGTTTCCTCCAGATTGAGCGATTTGCGCACGCCTTTATTTCCCGACGGTTTAGCAAATCAAGATAGTGCCGACCCTACTACAACGTTAATCCCTAAAGCCTAAAGCCCAAGACCTAAAGCCTAAGATGATGTACTTTTGTAACTAAAATTCATCTAATCCCGATAGACGCAGATAAAATTAGATCGCCGATCCGGTTGGCTATATAATAAATCTAAGTTTAATTTGAGAGGAAATATGGACTTTTTGAGCGGTATTGTTGACAGCGTACTCAGCATTAACTGGGAAGTAATCGCCCAACTGTCAATGGTTGCAATGATTATGATTGCTGGCCCAATCGTGGTATTTCTGCTCGCAGCTCTGCGCGGTAATCTCTAGTAGTGATGGCGGCTAGTTATTTCCAGAACTAATGAGTTTCTAGCCGCTAAACTTTTTGAGCTGATAATGCTTCGATTTGTTGATCAAGTAAATCGATACCTTCCGCTACATTCTTAATTTCTTGAAGCTGGGTGCGGAGTTCTGAAGCGCCCGCGAATCCTTTGGCATACCAAGTCATGTGCTTTCTGGATTGAAAGATGCCGCGTTCGCCCTTGTATATGTACAAGTTTTGGAGATGTTCCTTCGCACAGGCTAATCTGTCGATCGAACTCGGCGGTGGTAAGAGTGTACCCGTCTTGAGGAAATGATCGATCTCCCCAACGAGGAAGGGGTAGCCCAGAGTACCGCGAGAACACATTACGCCGTCGGCTCCCGTTTGTGTTAGACAGGCAATCGCCGATTCAACGGAAAAGATATCACCGTTAGCAATTACCGGAATCGATAGTACTTGCTTAACTTTGCGAATCCAGTCCCAGTTTGCTGTACCGCTGTAACCTTGAGCGCGAGTACGAGCGTGGACTGTGATCATCTGTGCGCCAGCATCTTGCATCCGTTGAGCAAAATCTAGAATATTAATTTCATCATCATCCCAACCGATTCGCGTTTTTACCGTGACGGGAATATCAACGGCATTTACAACTGCTTTGACGATCGCAACTGCGGTATCAGAATCGCGCAGGAGAGAGGAGCCACCGCCATTTTTAGTAATCTTATTCACAGGACAGCCCATGTTGAGATCGATCGTCTGTGCGCCTTGCCCGACGGCAATTTGAGCCGCTTCACCCAGAAAGTCGGGACGACAGTCGAATAGCTGGATACTAATCGGGCGTTCATTCGGATCGATGTCCATGATCCGAGGGATTTCCTTGAGATGCCGCAAACTCGAAGCCTGCACCATCTCGGTATACATCATCGAGTCGGGCGCATATCGCCGCACCAAGCTACGAAAGACTAGATCGGTGACTCCAGACAAGGGCGATTGAAAGACACGGCTATGCAGCTGAACGGAGCCGATATTGAGTGGAGTGTTAAACAAAAGATTGTTTCAAACCTTCAGTGAGCAGGTGAGCGGTGAACTAGTATTTAAACTTTAATTTAACAACTAATCCTAATTGTTTGATAGGATTCAACATACTATGCCCAAATTAACCTAGGGCTGGCAAAAATCAAGCTACTCCCGACTTACCGATCTCAACTAGCATCTCCAATGAAGCGTCGTCAATTTCTTCAATATAGTACTCTGACAGCAGCAGGTTTTACTCTAGCCGCTTGCACTAATCAGGGGAGTACTCATTTTACTCAGCCAGCAGCTAATTTTGGGAAATTGGAAAAAACCGATCTCAGGATTGGGATTGTTTCTAGTTTAGATTGTCTACCACTGGTAGTTGCGAAAGAGAAAGGAATGTTCAAAAAGTATGGCTTGGATGTCACACTTGTAAAACAGCCGACTTGGGAGCTAGTACAACAGGAGTTGCACAGCGGTAAATTGGATGCTGTGCAGACACTGTTTGCGATGCCACTATGGGAATATTTTGGGAGCAAGGATGGTAAATCTCGATCGCAAGATGAAGAAAACGATGATGATAAAAAAGATCGGGATCGAAAGAAAACTAAAAGTACTGCAAATACAGTTGCCTTGATGGGGCTAAATATTAATGGTAACAGCATTAGCTTTGGTGAGACTGCTTGGAAAGCTGGACTGCGATCGCGTCAAGCTTATAATAATCCGAATGAATTGCAAGATGGCTATAATAAATTCTTTCGAGAACTGAAACAACCGCTCGGATTTGCGATCGCTCATCCCGCTGCGATGGCAAATTATACAACTAGATACTGGTTGGGAACGATGGGCATTGATGCCGAACGCGATCTCAAGTTTCAAGTGCTAGCGCCGAGTGATATTGTCTCAGGATTAGATAGTGGTAAGCTGATTGGCTATGCAACCGATGAACTATTTAATCAACAAACTATTGCCGATAAAAAAGCGTTTACAGCGACAATTGATCGAGATATTTGGCATGGACATCCCGAAAAAATTCTCGCGACTTTGGATACTTGGCTCAAGGATTATCCAATTACGGCTAAAGCAATGATGGCAGCAGTATTGGAAGCTTGTCAGTATTGTGACAATCATGAAAATGTCACCGCCCTTGCACCGATTTTAGGTAAGTCCATATATACCGATGCAGGTACGAATAAAGGTTGGCAAAAAATCCTGACAGGTAACTATAATTATGGTGGTTTAGATGGTAAACCTCAAGTTGTAAAAATTCCTGACTTCCAAATTTTTCACTTTCAAACTACCAAGTATCTTCAGCAGCCCAATCATGCTAACTTCCTGTGGCATTCCCATGCTGTGTGGATATTGACACAGATGGTACGTTGGAATCAGCAGCAGCTAACAAATTATCCCAAAAATGGTGATGCAATTATCAAGCAACTATATCCTACTCAATCTTATGCTGATGTTGCTAAAGCTTTTTGGCTAAATATGCCTAAGGGACAGCTCAAAATTGAGCAGCCAGATATGTTTATCGATCGAGTTGCTTTCGATCCAAATAAACCAATGGAATATTTGAATGGGTTTGAATTAAGAGCGTGAGCTAGGCTTTAGGCTTTATAAAGTAGGCATGAGCTAATAATTTAGTGTCAGAAGTACCGCCATTCAATTCAAATGTATAACAGCTCGTCATCTGTCTGGAAATCTTTAATTAGTCGCAAACTACCATTGAAAGTTGTGACAATTTTGGGTGTGAGCTTGGGGGTAACGGGGCTAGTTGTCGGTGCAAAAAGTCTCGGCTGGTGGGAAATGGGCGAGTTAACTGTTTACGATCGAAGCCTGAGATCGCAAGCATCTAGAGCACCAGATCCACGCTTATTAATTGTGGCAATTACCGAAGAAGATCTCAGTATACAGAAAGCTTGGCCCTTGCCTGATCGGACGATCGCCAAAGTGATCCAAAAACTTACCGATGCGAAAGCGAGTGTAATTGGTTTAGATGTGTTTCGGGCTAATCCGGTGGAGCCAGGACATGCAGAATTAGTCAAAATTTGGGACAAGAATGATTTAATTATCCCTGGCTGTCATCATCGCAATCTCAAGAATCCAGGTGTTGGGGGACCGCAGGGGATTCCGCCGGAGCAAATCGGTTTTGTGGATATTTTACTTGATCGAGATAGTATTGTTCGGCGAGCATTACTATTCATGTCTGGCGATCCAAAATCACCTTGTCCAAGTGAAACTAGTTTCGCGCTCCACTTAGCCCAAGAATACCTGCTGCGCAAACATCAGCTCGGCGGGAAGTTTGACCCCAATCAGCAGTTTCAAATCGCCACGGCGCAGTTTAGACCGATCTCCGGCAATGATGGGGGCTATCAGCAAGCTGATGCTGGTGGGTACCAGATTTTACTCAACTATCGATCGCCCAGTCCAGTTGCCAAGGTAGTCTCAATTACCGACATATTAACAGATCGAGTCGATCCCAGGCTAATTAAAGATCGGATTGTCCTGATTGGATCTACTGCTAGCTCGCTCAAGGATGAATTTTTCACGCCATACAGTGCAGGTAAGGCTGAAGATGCCACCATGCCAGGAGTGATGGTTCATGCTCAAATTACTAGCCAAATTCTCAGTGCCGTACTAGATCGACAGCCGCTGTGGTGGTTTATTCCTGACTGGCTCGAAGTAATCTGGATTGGTGGCTGGTGTCTGACGGGGAGTTTACTCGCTTGGTATATCCGCCAGCCGATTCGACTATTTTTAGCGACTGGTGGTGCTGCGGTGCTGCTAGTCGGCGGATTTGCAATTGCCTTTGCCAATGCTGGCTGGATTCCCTTGGTGAGTCCAGTTGTGGGATTAATTGGGAGTAGTATTGGCGTGCTAGGCTTTACGAGCAATCGGGCACAGCAGCAGCAAAAAGAGATGGAAAAGTTGGTAATTGATCGCGAACAAGCGATCGATCAGCTAAAGTTGCTCCTGAGTCAAACCGCCCCAGCAGTAATCCCAGCCCCAGATTTGCCACTATCCCCAGCAGAATTACCTGGAACAACAATAGCTCTGCCCCTAATAGAATTGACAGATCCAGATCTCACCGTTCCCTATCAACCAAACTCTACCCTCAAACAAACTCAAACGCCAGATCCCACACCCACAGTCAGGGCATTACCACCCAATTATCTGCTGGATGGACGCTATCAAGCCGAGTATACCCTTGGTGCGGGTGGGTTTGGAGTAACCTATCTCGCGCGAGACACCAAGCGTCCAGGCAAGCCTCAGTGTGTAATTAAACAATTAGTTCCTGCCAGACGCGATGCTAGTTTCGTGAGTTTAGCGCGGCGGTTATTCAACACCGAAGCTGAGATTCTAGCTAAACTTGGACATCATGCCCAAATTCCGCATTTGCTAGCTTATTTCGAGCATCAACAAGAATTTTACCTGGTTCAGGAGTTTATCGATGGTACGCCGCTAAATTTGGAATTAGAGGGGGCAATTGTGCCGTGGACTGAGGGGCAAGTCTTGGATCTACTCCGACAATTATTACCCGTGTTGGGCTTCATTCACAGCCAGCATGTGATTCATCGCGATCTCAAGCCAGGGAATATCATCCGCGATCGACATCGAGGTAAACTAGTCCTGATTGATTTTGGTGCAGTTAAAGAGATTCAGCCCCAAGTTACTGAGGATTTAGATCGGACTATTTCGATCGGTACTCGTGGCTATACACCGCCGGAACAATATGCTGGACAGCCTAATTATACTAGCGATATTTATGCGCTCGGATCGATCGCGATCGAAGCGCTGACAAACACTCACCCGCGTTATTTGCCCGTCGATGACACTACAGGCAATCTCATCTGGCAAGATCGGGCGACAGTTAGTCCTGAACTTAGTCAAGTTCTAACGAAAATGGTGGCTTATCATTTTCGAGATCGTTATCAGTCGGCTACTGCTGTACTGATGGATTTGCCTTGAGTTTGGGTTAGAGTTAGTAAATAGAACAATTGAAAATACTCAACAAAAAATTCCAGCTCTAGAGCGCAGTATTCAGGAGATTAGACTAGAAGGAGAGCGATCGTGAATAGTAGAATAATGTCAGATCCAGAGCTAAATAAGCGACTAGTCGGAAATTTGCGCCAAGCTCGACTAAGTTTTGAAGAAGTCGATCTGCAAGTGGAAGAAGTAATAGCCAAGCTTGATGAACTAATTCGGCAGCAAAAATTGCAGCGTATTAGGCAAAAGCAGAAAACCTAGCTAACCGAAGCAATACAAGCAAAGCAAAATGGATATTCAGCAAACTCAAAGTAGCTTTACTGCTGGTAGCGTAGCCACTGTTTTAGAAAAACGTAGTATCTTACATTGAGATCCAGATATTATGTCTGGTATCCCAGTATTTATCGGCACCCGTGTGTTGCACCAAACTCTATTTGACTATCTTGAGGGAGAACAGGGTTTGAGCGAATTCTCTGAAGATTTCCCACACCTCAAAGTTGCCGCCATCCAGGTTTTAGAAACGATGGCTCGTATCATGCTCTATATCGGCATATTCGTAAGGGATCGTAGATAAGTTTTAAGCTTCAAACTCTTTTATCCTCGCCAAATATTACATCCCATTACGCCGAAGTGAAAATCATAAGTCCAAACTGGCATATTTAAACGACCAGATATAACTGCACTTGTAGCATCAAACATCGTGATTTTTTGATCGGAAAATCTTTCTAGAATCTTGATAGCAAGCTCATAATCAGTAGATTCTATCTGAAATAGTTCTGCACCACTTGATATTTCTTGAATAAATCTTAATCCAATCTTTATTCCTAACCGCTTGAGAATTAGACTATGAGCTTCAAGAAGCACTGTATAGGGAATAACTACAATAAAACCTTCATTGTTTAAGCGGCTGATTTCGAGAGTAGCTCGATCATGATAGCTATCACTGGGATCGTAAGCAGCATAAAGTGGACCAGTATCAGCGATAATTCCTTTCAACCTAGATTCTCCCGATCGGTTTGTGAAAGAACAAAATCGTGTTCGATTGATGTGTTTGTATAGCCGCTGCCACATTCAGCAGGAGTGATAATCAATCTTTTTTTTGAGAATCTAAAATTCGGTAACTCGTTTACTATCAACGACGGTTCCGATTGAAATTTAAATACACCATTGCGCCAACTCCAAAAGTCAGGAGATCTTCGAGCAAGTTCATTGGCAATGCGTGATGGTAAGTATAAAATAATAGGTGATTTGAATTGACGTAAAGCTTCCCTAGTCCACTGTAAACAACTAAAAAATTTGTTCAGAGACTCATCATTTTGTGAAGACAACCCCAAGTTTTCTGCACCGAATACTGTCACAATACCATGATTCTTTTGCAGAGGTAAGATTGTAGCAAGAGCATAAGGCAAGTTTGGTTCTAAGCGATCGAGGTTAACTCTATAAGTATCAAGGTCAAGAGATAGTTCTCGTTCATAGCTACTGGTAATTTGCTCTCGCTGAATATCTGTATCACACACAGCAATTAGTATCTGCAATTTGCCCAGCCCTGCCTGAATCGAAACAAATAATCGATCGTATATGTCAATATTACTGGTGAGTATATCGTTAACAGTTATCTCGTTCATGGAATTATTTTTTCTTGTGTCAGGTATTTTGTGATGAATGGATGAATCTCATACCAGACTTCAGAATTATGATATTCTATCACATAAATATTGTGCAATAAATCAAGAAATTCTTGCTGATATGGATCATCAGGGCGAT
>JANNDQ010000085.1:0-2119 GCA_031387965.1 Chamaesiphon sp. OTE_75_metabat_567 | reverse complement strand
ATCGATCGGTGAGGTTATTCTACACCAATATTTTCCGTTGAAATCGTCCAAAATAGTTTTGTCCAAAAAACCCCAAACTTTGGTGGTTTAGAGCGCGCTCTAAACCAATAAAATGGCTGTAAATCTTACTATTAGATAGTTACAGTTATTCTCAGTCAGCTAAATCCAGTTTGGGCTTTGCCGTCTCATCGGGATTGAAATTAATCCCCAATTTCAGAGCCGGATTATTCACCCACCGATCCCCCACATGAGTATAAATCGCCGTAGTCTTCGGATCGGCATGACCCAATAGATCCTGGACTTGCCTTAAGGAGGCCCCATTCTGAATCGCTAAAGTCCCCGCCGTATGCCGTAAGGAATGAGCCGATAAAGTCCGTCCGTCCCCATGCTTGAGGTTGAGGGCAGTCAGATAGCTATCGACTATAAATCTAATCCCCCGCCGAGACAGACGACGATCCTCGCGGTCTGGGTCGATCTGATGGCGCGGATGATGGACGTTGATAAATAGCGGCGTAGCAGCCGCAGTACTAAATTTAGCACTTCTGCGGGCGAGTAAATAACGATCGAGTACATCCACCAAATCGGGAATCAACGGCACCACTCTTTGTTGTCGCTTACTCATGACCGTAATCCCCACCCCCGTTGGATCGCGGCGAATATCTCCCACATTCGCCCGATGCGCTTCCATCGACCTGACCCCTTCGAGCGTCATCAACCCCACCAAGAAGCGGTCGCGAAGGATTTTCAGGGGAGTAGATTTTGCCAGTGGAGCCTGGAGGAATGTCTCCGCCTCACTAGCAGTAAGATAAGTAATCGAGTCAGCCGGATCGCCCCGTTGCTTGGGTGCTTTGACCCCCCAGACGGGGTTATGAGAGAGCAATCCATATTCCATCGCCGCATCGTACATCCGGCTCACAGCGACTAATTTAAGGGCAATGGTGGCAGGTTTGTATTTCTGTTGGACTAAATGGTGGCGGTAGATTTTAATCGCATCCCGTGTCACAGCCAGGGGTTGAAGTTGATTGACTTCACACCAGAGCAAGTACTGTTTGACTTCGCACCAGTAGGTACGGATGGTTTCGCCACTAGCACCGCCAGCAGCCACATCGAATTGAAGGAAGCTGGTAAATGCTGAAATTAAGGCATTGGCATCGAGGACAAAAGTGGTGGCAGTAGTGGTGGTGCTGGTGGGTTGCTCCATTGAATTATGACAAGATGCGTAGAGTGGTTGGACATAATTAATTAGGCATCGGGGGTGAGTTGAATCTGGAAATAAATAGTTAATAAATTATCGATTATTTCTCTTGCTATTTTAATATACCGCTAAGAGCTATTAGCGGTATATGCTTTTCCTGTAATTTATACCAGACATCGATTAGAGCTGATTCCCAAATTTTGAGGTTTTCGCTCGAAAAGCCAACAGATCTACCCCGATTTCCAAGGGTAGAAAAGTAGGGGAGTAGTCAGGATGACGGTGAATCTAAATTAGATCGGCCAGAACATTAGTAGCGATCGCCTGATATTTATGGCGATTATCGTCGTAGCGAGTGAGGGTGTTAAGATTGGCATGGCGGCTCAGTCCTTGAGCGGCGCGAATATTTCCATCGCTGGCATCAAGATAGGCGGTGATGGCACTGTGCCTGATTCGATGAGGAGAAACTACTTTATCGATTCCCGCTTTTTCGCTAAACTCTCGTACCAAGCGGTAAATAGTGCTACCGTCGAGTCTATGCCCCTTACTGCGCCGATCTAGGCTAGTAAAGAGCGGATCTTCTTTGCGACAGTCACCTTTAGTTACTAACCATTGTTCGATCGCAATTGTCGTTGCTGGCGATAGATCGATCTGGCTTTTTTGAATTTTGCCTTTGCCTAAAATCGCTAGTCTTCCAAATTCGCTAAAATCGCCCACATCCAAACTACAGATTTCATTCCGGCGCAAGGCATTATCCCAGAGCAATCGCAGGATGGCATAATCTCTGGTACCTTTGATGGTGCTGCGGTCTGGAATTTGCAGCAGTTCTCTAAATCCAGCTACCGCAATCCCTGTAGTATCGCCATAACTCTCTACTTTCAAGCAAACAACATCAGCGAGATTGAAACTACAATGCTCGACTTGACG
>JANNDQ010000071.1:0-2406 GCA_031387965.1 Chamaesiphon sp. OTE_75_metabat_567 | reverse complement strand
GAGCTTGAAGGCTTGCCAGATCCGGTGCAGCGATTCTTTCGGGTTGTATTGAAGGAGGGACAACCGATCGTGGCGGCGGTCAATCTTTCTCAGCAGGGAATATTCAACATGAGTGAGACAGAAGCGAAGTGGAGTCCGTTTACTGCCACTCAAGTTGTGACAACTCAACGTCCGGGGTTTGATTGGGATGCGCGAATTCAGATGGCTCCAGGCGTGAGTGCCTTTGTTCATGATGCCTATGCGTTGGGAGCAGGCAGCTTACACGCATCATTACTCGGTCTTTTTACCGTTGCCGATGTGCGCGGGACTCCAGCAGCCGCCCAAGGTGAGCTGCTGCGATTTTTTGCCGAGATGCCTTGGTATCCGACTGCGCTATTACCCAGTCAGGGTGTGCGCTGGGAAGCCATTGACGACACCTCCGCCCGCGCTACATTGACCGATGCTCCAACAACGGTTTCCCTCGTGTTTCGGTTTAATGCTGAAGGGACGATCGAAACCATGCGGGCTGAAGCGCGTTATCGTGACAAGCTGACTGCGATGCCTTGGGGCGGAAGGTTTTGGGACTATTCAGTGTGTAACGAGATGCTGATTCCTTTGCAAGGCGAGGTGGGGTGGGAGTATCCAGACGGCATTCGGCTCTATTACCAAGGAAAAGTTACAGAGATAAACTATGAATTTGCATCGTGAGCAACAAAGCACAAATCTTGAAATAAAAGGATGCCGATCATGAACAGAGAAAAGTTTATAAGCATTGCTGGCGGGACAATAATTGTAGCCGTGACAACAGCTTATTTGTTGAGCGATAAAAGTAATCTTTCCAGGGCGGATATCAAACCAACAGACGAGAAAAATGCAACTCTCCAGCCAGACGAAAAAGAGATTTTGCTTCTCGCCTCCCTTGCGCCGAGCGGTCACAATACTCAACCGTGGTTTGTCCAATATCTCAAACCTTACCACTGGATTATCGGCAATGATAAAAGTAAATGGCTAACTGCTGTCGATCCGACTCAGCGAGAAACGATGTTATCGATCGGTGCTTTTCTCCAAAATCTCGAATATGCTGCTAGTTCCTTTGGCTATAGCTGCGATTGGAAGTTGTTAGCTAAGACTAATCAGGACGATCTGGTGATGGAAGTAAAGCTGAGTAAAAAAGTGTCTGTAAATAAGTTTGACATTACAAAAATCACTAGCCGTCGCACTGTTCGTTCTGATTTTCTCAGCGATCTGCTAAAACAAGAAGATATTACATATCTTGTCGATTCAGAGCCGGAATTTATTCATTACCTACCTAACACTAGCCCAGAAAGTAAATTTATTGACGAACAAACGATCGCAGCCAATCGCTTGCAATCTTACCGCGATCCAGCACAGCAAGAATTAGCTAACTGGATTAGATTCTCCAGTCAGGATGCTGATAAATATCGTGACGGTTTAACAACCGCAGGTATGGAAATAACCGGAATTTCTGGCTGGGTAGTGCGAAATTATTATAATAAAGATAATGTGATGACCAAAGATTTCCGAGACCGAGGTAT
Organism: Chamaesiphon sp. OTE_75_metabat_567; assembly: GCA_031387965.1. Classification (GTDB taxonomy): domain Bacteria; phylum Cyanobacteriota; class Cyanobacteriia; order Cyanobacteriales; family Chamaesiphonaceae; genus Chamaesiphon. The sequence continues at coordinate 871 of JANNDQ010000071.1, read as the reverse complement.
CGCTAATATTGAACAGGAAGTATCAGAATCAGCAGGTTGGATTCTGATTACCAGTAAGGATAATTCAGTGGCGACACTGATTGAAACTGGTAAACGAATGGAAAGACTTTTTCTAAAAGTGCGAGAAAGAAGTATCGCCATTCATCCAATGACTCAGATCTTGGAAGAATCATCAACCAGAGCAAAGTTGAATCAGTCGATCTGCATCGGCGAACACATTCAATTTATCTTACGAACGGGCTATTTAAAGAATTATCCACAGCCAGTTTCACTCCGCCGACCGTTGGTGGTAGCGGAGCGTTTGCCCTAGCAATAGCCTCTCCAGTGGGGAATCGATCGGTTCTGGCACGAGTGAAACTTGAGACATCTGTTCCTAGTGCCAAAAATCGACGGCAACTGCGTTGGCGTAGCCTCTCGGAACGAGAATCGCGTTCGGTGCCCAAACTCGAAACGAACACACTTCACCAACCAAATTTGCGCCCATCCCAGGATGAACGCTTGCGAGATGAGCGGATACAGATCGATCAACTGTCATCAAAGATATCCTCACGATTTTGGATTTTATCTAACTGAGCAGCCAAGCACTTACAAAAAACAAAATAATTAGTCGAGCCTAAAACTATCCATGTTCACACTAGCTTTAAAATGTGAGGAAGTTATGAGGTAAATACAGGATATTTTACTGGAATTGCTTTGCTAATAACTATAAACTTTACCTAGAAATAACTATAGAATTCTATCTAGACAAAACAAGATAAAACAACCAAAATATTTACAAAGATTGATAATATTTTGTACTTATTTATTAAGGTATTTTTATCTATGTCTTTGGAGAGAGGTTTTTATTTGTCTAATCGATTCAACTGAAGGT
>JANNDQ010000660.1:0-2815 GCA_031387965.1 Chamaesiphon sp. OTE_75_metabat_567 | reverse complement strand
GTTTTTTGAGGTTTTTGAGAAATATAATCAAGCTATATTTCCGATGCAGTTTGTATTGATTTTAGTGGCGATTGTCGCGGTTGCGCTGGCAGCGAGTCCAAAACCGTTTACGAACAAAATAGTTTCGGGCTTACTTGGTTTTCTTTGGCTGTGGACGGGTGTTGTTTACCATTTAACCTTTTTCACAGAAATCAGCCCACCTGCTTATTTTTTCGGCGTGCTATTTGTTTTTCAAGGCTTGTTATTTTTATATGAAGGTGTAATGAGAAATCGTTTGAATTTTCGCGCCAATCGGAAACTTAACGGCATTCTCGGCGCGATTTTAATTGTTTATGCCCTAGCAATTTATCCATTAATCGGCTATGCGCTGGGGCGAATTTTTCCGACATCACCGACATTTAGCGTACCTTGTCCGACAACCATTTTCACGTTCGGCTTGCTGCTCTGGACAGACAAGAAAATTCCATTAAATTTATTGATTATTCCAGTTTTATGGTCGCTCGTTGGAACTTCGGCGGCTCTGACCTTCGGAGTCAAAGAAGATTTCGGATTACTCGTGACGGCAACGATGGGAACTACTGCGATCGTTCAGCACAATTTAACACTGAAAACAGCACAAACATTATAAATTAGTCCCTGCCAGTGATGCGGATTGTCGCGGTTGTGTTATTGACCGTCTCCCCTGGATTTATTTTTCTGTACCTGTGGTTGGCATTTCCCAACGAGCCGCAATCACCACAACAACCTATAGGAGCACAATCATGAGTCTACGCCACGATCGTCAAACCTCTCGCCACCTAAAAACCACCTTTTTAGGACAGTTAGTTTGCCCACATTGCCAAACTATTTTTCCCGTCACCTGGCGGCGATATTGGGCTGCTCCGTGGGGCAATTATCGCTGCCCCAAATGTCAGCAAATCTCCCATGCCACAGCAAATTACTGGTGGGTATCACTTATCGTCTTCGTTGCCATAGCAATGATTGGAATCGTTGGTGCTTTGTTAGGGGCTTATGTCTTTCATAACGCATGGATGGGCGTATTCCTCATTTTCACGGGTTATTTCATTAGCTTCCCATTTGATAAATGGATCGATGGACATTTAAAACGGCTTCAACCAACGGAGGACAAAAATTCGGCATCGATAATTATAAAATATTTCAAAGCAATTTTCTTTGCAATTTTCCTTTTTACGATCGTATATGTCTTCGTTTCGGCATTTTCTGGGCTGGTTATCTTCGCTATTTTATCCGGCAAATTCATGATTTATGTGGGTTACAGTCCTGATTGGCGCACTTGGATCGGAAATATCTTGGGTATCTTAGCTGGGATCTATGCGGCGAAAGTATCACTCGATCCAAAACCAAGGAAATTCTAAATTAAAAACACTGGAAATAGTCATGACTAAATCAATTTCTCTCGATGCACTCTGGGATTCGGCGACACCTACTGAGCTGGTATTCAACTCAGATAAACTCGCTCACTTGCCAGCAGCAGCAAAACTGTATCTAGAACTCGCTATCGCGCCTGGAACAAAGCTCGCTTCTGCGGTTCGCTTGAAAATGCACGGCGAAATTAAATTGAAAAAGTGGATTCCATTCAAAGCCGAGCAAGTCATTTGCTGGGAGCATGGACTGATTTGGAGTGCTACAGCATGGATGAATGGCTTTTTACCCATTGTCGGATCAGACCGCATCATCGACGGCATCGGTGCGATGCAGTGGAAGTTGCTCGGATTATTCCCTGTGATGGCGGCGAATGGTGCTGATATTACAAGGTCTTCGGTTGGTCGCCTCCAATCAGAGTCAGTGTGTTTACCGTCTGTGTTCTGTGGCGATGATGTCTTATGGACAAGCACAGATTCATCGGATCTAGACTCCAGTTTGCATTCCAGTTTTGTAGTGCAAGGCGAGAGAGCCGAACTAGATTTTACGATTGATAGAACGGGTCGTCTCAAAACCTTCAAGCTACCACGCTGGGGCAATCCAGACGGTGCCAAGTTCCGTTATGTGGACTTCGGTGGAATTTTAGAGGAAGAGGGCACATTCTACGGCTACACCATTCCAACCCGTCTACGGATTGGCTGGTACTTTGGCTCCGAGCGGTTTGAGTCGGAGGGAGAGTTCTTTCGAGCCACGATCGATGAAGCAATCTACCGATAAACCTAATTAGATGGAAGGGAGTGCTAGCGATGCGGCGAACGATGGCTAGCCAAACGATAAATCTGACAGGCAGGTGGTTTTGTTTGGATTGAAATATTTGTCGCTGCTCATCTTGATCGATAATCCACAATTCTACGTCAAAGGAGAGGATGAACAATGAAAAAATATCCCGTTGCTTGGTTCTATATCTTGGCTTTTGGAATCTCCTGGCTTGGCATGATATCAGCAGTCTTAGCTTCGCGAGGCATCGCCCCATTTTACCGTCCTTACTTCCTGGTTCTTTCCATCTTTTTTGCCATTGGCCCTGCACTTGCGGCTGTAATTGTGTCACAGGTGGTGCAAGGTAAGACAGGGGTTCAGAATTTGCTTAAGGGACTGGTCAGATGGCGGGTGGGACTAGTCTGGTACATGGTAGCGGTGCTAAGTCCTGTGGTTCTTCTCACTGTGGCGCAAGTCGTCACAAAATTACTAGGCTTGCACGTAACCATCACAATGCCACAAGGCGATCTATCTCCCTATGTCATTTTCGGTGGCGCGGTAAATTTCCTTGCCAATACCTGCGAAGAAATTGGGTGGTGCGGGTTTGCATTACCACGCTTGCAGAAACGACATAATGCCTTGCTTGCTACCCTGATTGTGGGCACATTATGGGGTT
>JANNDQ010000070.1:0-2010 GCA_031387965.1 Chamaesiphon sp. OTE_75_metabat_567 | reverse complement strand
GTAGCGAGATCGACCTCATGGACGATTCAGACCATCATTGGGGAGATATACAAGAGCCAAACCTCAATTTTCGCTATATTCCCCAGCAGCAATTATCCATTTACTTACAAGAATGGCTGGTCCCAGATCGATCGATCGATCCGATCTTAACTGCTGTGGCGGATTATCAACCTCAGATTGAACTGGTTTTTGCCGTTGAGTCTGGTGGAAACTTAGATATCGGCTGGTGCAAAAACCTAAAAACTTCACCGCCAGACTGTCATCAACAGATCTGTCGGCGATGGAGTGAGTTTGAGTTGGGGATTAGCCAGAAAAAAGATCCCACGTAGGGTGTGTTACCCCGTTCGCGGTAGCGTCTGCGTCAGCAGAAGGGTAACGCACCAATTCTACAGATGGTGCGTTACCCTTGCGGGATAACACACCCTACTTATTATTCAGCGGTTGCCAACTCGCTATCATTGCGATTGCGTTTGCGGGTGAGGAGATTGAATAGCTGAATACCGATCGCTTTAATTAGATTACCTTCTAATTCGTTGAACATCACCATGTTCATCCCAAAAGCGGCATTAGCTTCATCAACAACTTGATCCGCTTTCGCTTCGTCGATAGGTAGATCGTTCATCGCTTGACGGTAGTTGTTTTTAAATGTCTTCTCATCAGGAATTTGCTCGAACTCATAAAACGCCATACCTTCACCATCAGTGAGTTTCATTGCATTCTTGGCAATTTTCTTGAGAATTTGACCGCCAGAGAGATCTCCCAAGTAGCGGGTGTAGAGGTGCGCGACCAGCAGAGCAGGATCTTGGCTGGCAACTTCGTGAATTCGGGCGACATACTTTTTAGTAGCGTCGGAGGGCGCTACTTGGTCTCTCCAGTTGTTACCATAATAGAAAGCTAAATCTTGCTCTAGAGCAGCCTTGCGATCGAGTTCAGGGAAGAAGACTTTAGATAGAATCGGGTCGCTTGCGCGTTTGTGCATTTCCTCTTCCATTGCCGAGTACACAAAGTAAAGATTTGTCACGAGCTTGCGATAGGACTTCTTTTCGACGGTGCCCTTGAGAAAGCAGGCGATGAAGCCAGTATTCTCAGCCATACTATGGGATTTTTTGGTGCCCTCTCGTAATTTAGTAGCTAGATTAGAAGTCATGATTAAAAATTTCCGAATATAAATACCAACTAATCCTGTTAGCTTAGAATAGTTTGCTGAGAATTGGTATTAAGATTTATAACTTTGTAACTAGTACAACATATTTACGCAGCTAAATCTCAAGTATAAAATTGATGAGAATGCGTTTATTCCGCAGTAGATGTTAATTATTTGGAGTATAACTTGAGATGACCCCGATATCGATCCGCGCTCGAAAATTAAAGCAACAGCTGAACACCCCGCAACTTTTGCGGAGTGGCTGGTATCTGACTTGGGGCGTAAGTTTACTACTACTAATTGCGAGTATTCACGGAGTCAATTCTCAAAGGCAAGCACTCAAGACTGTGGGCAAGGATGCTGCTCCAAGTATTTTAACAGCGCAACAGCTGCAAGATTCTTTTGCTGATATGGATGCTAGCTTAGCAAATGAGTTGCTATTGAAGCCAGGAAATAATCAACAAGCTTTAGCAGATTTTGAAATAAATCGTAAAAAAATTGCTGATCGATTAGTTGCTGCTGCTAAGAATATTACCTATCCAGAAGAAGAAAAAATCATCCAAAGTTTGCAGTGGAATAATAGTGCTTATCTATTAAAATTGCAGGAAGCGCGAATTGCTCACAGGCGTGGTGATGCGGCTGGCGCGCTGAGTATTTATCAGAGTGCAGCTACTTTGATGGATCGAGATATCATTCCCCAAGCAATCCAACTCAGCCTGGTAAATTCCCAAGAATTAGAAAAAACTTATGCTCAACAACGGTTTGCTAATGGCGGAATCGGGCTACTAATTGCGACCGTCGGATTAGCTCAACTCGCTATCTTAATCACCATCCAGATCTTTCTATATCTGCGGATGCGGCGGATC
>JANNDQ010000021.1:0-9321 GCA_031387965.1 Chamaesiphon sp. OTE_75_metabat_567 | reverse complement strand
GATGGCTAGAGGATAACTAGAACATTGATCCCAAGCTTTGCTCAGAATACTAAAACTAATGATGCCCGTCCGATCTTCGTCGAATTCTTTAAGAATGAGCTTCTGAGTTTGGGCGGTATCTGTAGGTTTAATGTTGTTGGTAAATAAAGCGATATCCTCAGGATCATCTTTGAGCACTAATGTTTTGAACAGTTGTAATGCCTCGATTTCAGTCGGTGCCATCGGTTTAATCGGCAGACTCCCGCCGCCAAGTTGTTGCCAATTAGTCAATTTGCCTGTGTAGATTTGGCGAAGTTGCTCGATCGTGATTTGCCCCTTGAGCTTGGCGGGGAGACTGGCATCTTTTTTGCTGGCGGCGACAAAAACTAATAAACCATCATAAGCAACTGGAGTGCGATCGAGTTCATCGGTCATCACCGTAGTCAGACTGGTAATCGCAAATTGATGTTTACGGCCGATCACAGCAGCGACAGGTTTGCTACCACTATCTAGATTGGCCGAGGCGATTGGCTGATAGCCAAAGGTGCTAGCAAGATCTGATTTGGGCTTGGTTAATGAAGCTTCAAGGGTTTGATCGCTTTCTTTCGTCGCTCGCAATATATTTGTCCAGGTACCATTCTTCTCACCTGTGTAGCTAAATTCCCCCGTCGGGACTCCATTCACATCAGCGAAACTAGACATAAGTCGAGCATCTGTCGATCTTGTGGCGGTAGGGCGCAACAACAAGTACCAAATTGCTGTGCCTAATAACAATAACAACAGCGATGACACTCCACCGATCGCTGCGAGGATTCGCCACCGTTGGCGGGAAGGGGCGATTGTTGTGATTGAGTCCATTTGCTGGTCTCGCTCAAGCTTAGGCAGTTTGAGGAGGGCTAAACGAGCTGCTGCGGCACTTTCAAACTGACCGCTGCCCCCACTCAACTGACAGATAAATTCGCGTAACGGCAGATCGCTTTGACCCCATTGTTCGCTGGCCAGATCGATTTTATCTCCCGCCCACAGAGTTGCAGCGATTGTCCCCACCGAAATTAAATCTCGATGGAGATCTGGTGGCGGTGATTTAGGCATTGAGGAGGGAATAAATAGATGCTCCCACAAAGCTAGATCACTCAAATAGATATAAAATTCTCGATCGGTCTTAGCTTCAATCAGAATACTATCTAAATTCAGATTGCCATGTGCTAAACCCGGCCGCACCTGGTTATTGGGGAGGCGAATCTTCTGAGTGTGTAGAAATTCTAGTGTTTGAAGCACTTGATTTAATATCTCCCTGATCCTTACTGAATCTAGCGTTGGATCTTCGCGCAGATATTGACGCAGGGTTTTGGTATTGGGCAGGCTATGCTCGATCAAATAACAACGCTTTTGGGTACTATCCGCAATTGCTTCCCAAGCTTGGACTAATCGAAAATTTTGAATGCGACCATCAGCTAGACTAACTCCGGCTAATTGCTTGAATGTGTCCTTGATTTTCTGAATATCTTCAACATCAAAACAGCGATCGGGTAAGAGATATTCTTTAATCGTTACAGCTTGTCCATCTTTGAGGTTGGTGCCTGCGTACAAACGACCCATTCCTCTTACACCTAAGTAACTCGTAGCCTGATAATTTCCTCGCCGACCTTCAAGTTCGGCAGGTAGTGGTAAAGTTGCTGGAAAACCACAATCCAAACAGAATTTTGCCCCTTTAACTTCTTGAGCAGTTTCAGTTGGTCGATCGCATTTTAGCGGGGCATTCCGTGAACAAGTATATTCTGGATACAAGCATTCTAAAACATCCATTGAAGCCTGCCATTCATCATGTTTAGATGAGGTCTAATAGGGAAATAAACCTAGCTTGACTGCCGCGACAATTGCCTGGGCACGGCTAGTTACACTTAGTTTTTCAAAAATACTCGTTAGATGAGCTTTTACAGTAGCAACAGTGACATATAGCTGCTGCGAAATTTGGTGATTGGAAGCACCTTGAGTCAGGTAATGGAGAACTTCTCGTTCTCTTTCTGTCAGGTGCAATTGTTGATGTGTTTGCTCGAAACAATTAGCTTCAGCTTGAAAAAGTCGAAAGAACCGGCTGGCAACCTCGGTCGGTAGATAAATTTCCGATCGCATGACAGCATCAATCGCTTCGCCTAATTGATTAGCAACTCGAATCTTGAATACATAACCTGAGGCACCAGCTTGCATGGCTCGAAAAATCCATTTATCTTCTTGATGCCCAGATAATATCAAAATCTTACCATAATACGCATTGTTTTTGAGATTTATCAAAGTAGTAATTCCATCTCCATCAGCTAATTCCAGATCCAATAAAATCAGATCTGGCTGGTGTTGGTGTGCGAGTTCTAATGCCCGATCAACACTCTCTGCTTCTCCCACTACGATAGTCGGTCTATCGATGCTAGCAAAGCTGAGAAAAGTGATGATACCCTGTCGAAACTGCTCATCATCGTCTACGATTAGTACTGTCAAAGGTCGCTCTAAATTCATTTTGTTCAACCTACAACTTGCGTGGTAGAGTCAACGAAAATTTGGCTCCACCAGAACCAATATTTTCTGCCCAGAGACTGCCTTGATGGCTGAGAACGATCTTTCTGGCGATCGTCAACCCCAGTCCAGTACCACCTTTCCGACGTGAATAGAAAGGGGTGAAAATATTTTTCATGTCGGCTGGAGATAATCCAGTTCCTCGATCGGAAATAGTAATCAGAATTTCCTGCTGAAAAATTTGCCAACTACAATATATAGTTCCATATTCAGGGCTGAAATGAACTGCGTTGCTCAGCAAATTATCAAAAACTTGTTGCATTTGCAATCGATCGACTGTTGCAAACATTGGTATGTCTGAAGTCGCAATATTGAGCTGTTTTTTCTGGATTAATGGCTGTAAGTTGTTGATACTTTCATCCACCAATATTCTGAGATCTTGTGGTAATAATCTGAGTCTGGGCGATCGATCCCCTTCAGTCGCACGCTCTCTACTAAGCAGAATTGATTCAGCTAAAGTAACATCTAAATTTTGAATCCCATCACAAATTACTTGGGCTTGGACTTGGGCTTGAGCGGGACTATCTTGTAAGCTAAACCACAAGTTTTTAGCGCAAAGAGAAATTAACGACAGAGAGTTGCGTAATTGGTGACTGATATCTTGAATCGTCTCTTCCAGTAGTCGAGATTCTGCTGCTTGGGCTGCCCAAGCTAGGTATAGCTGCCGATATCCATCGAGCGATCCAGCCAAGTGTTGGAGCTGCTGTTGGAGATTAACTGTCAATGGTCGATCGGCGATCGCTAGAATATATTCAGGTTGATTATTGGTATACCCCCACGCACAAAAATAGCCAAACCCAACTGAATTTTCGAGAGAGATCTCTGTGACTGTGAAAGCTTCAGGATAGTCAACCAACCATCGCTCCGATCTCAAATAGATCATGAAGTCTGGGTTAAATCTATGGATATCAGTATTTTGACTGAATCGAATGATTTCTTGACGCTGTTTGGTGGCATCGGCACAGAACATCATCCTCGCACAAATAATTGATTCTCGATCGAGCAATTGTTCGATTTGGAGATCGAAAAAATGATGGAGTGCTAACTGTTCCAACGCTCGGACGGAATATTTAGAATTGTTTGAACAAGATTGTACGACCATAACGTTACTCTCGCGGTTGTCAAAACATTTGTGAAAATTGGGATCAATCCTCGATCGGCATCTCTCCCAGACTAAATTAAGTCCTCACGATCCAAACAGTAAAAGCGGCTACTACTAAGGATGTATTCTATTCAACTAAAAAATTTTGGCACAATTGCCGAATGCAGATCGCGAGACAGCGCTTCATGGCCAACGCTACTGCCTCAATTGATAAGCTTATTTTACACCCAATGAAGTAGTTAAAAATGTTACGATTGTTATCTAATTTCAATTAGTTATGATCTGCTCATTTTTCAACTCTCGACAAAGGTCTAATTTACCTTGTGTGACAGATCCAGATACTCTAAAAGCATCATAAATTAGCCATCGGCTGACTGATGCTTATTTTCGTTTTACAAACACTAGCTGAACTTCTGGCGGGAGGAACCTCCTTGACCAGTACGATGCAAATTGATTTTGGTCATCCTAGTAATCGTCGAGAAGAAGCAACAGAACCAATTCTTAATGCTTATATCTACGACATTCGAGAGAGCAAGCAATTACAACATTCTGGGAGGCAACTAGAACGCAACCAAACTGGATCGCGACAGACTGCGAATGTCAGTTGGCCGCCGACTTGGTTTGAAATCTCTGTGCTATTGACAGCTTGGGATAAGACCGCTTTTGGAGAACATCATCTGCTAACGGAGGCTTTAACTGTATTACTTCGCCATCGATCCTTGAAGGAGGAATTTTTGGTTTCAGAACTGCGAGGCTATGGCAATCTATCGATGTCAGTTTCTCTAGAGCCAGCGATTGAAGTCGGCTCCTTGTGGAGTGCCCTGACAGTACCCTTACGAGCAGCTTTGTTTTTGACAATCACTGTGCCATTTGAGGCTCAACCAGTTGCCACATCCATAGTTTGGGATCGAATTGTCAGTATTCGAGATAAAGATCGACCCCAGGGTAGTGCCGTCGTGATTACGCAACAGCTGACGATCGCTGGAATGATTAAACACTCAGTTACAAAACTACCATTATCCGGTGTGAAAATTACTGTACTGGGAACTGAAAAAGCCACAGCCAGCAATATTGAGGGATTATTCTTTTTTGAAAATCTACGCGTGGGTAGCTATGTTGTGAGAGTAGATGCTCCCGATTATTCATCCCAAATGGTTAATTTCTTGGTGGAGAGCCAGACCCACATCATTAAAGAAATACTATTAACTCCGGTATAACATTTAGCAATTTGGAGATATTTTAATGGCTAGACTCGATTATTTTGCACCTGGTGTCTATGTCGAAGAGATCGACAGAGGTAGCCGACCAATTGAAGGTGTTAGTACCGCAGTTGCTGGGTTTGTCGGCTTTACGGAAGATGTTCGCAGTGATGCTGAATTGTTCAAGCCGATGCTGATTACCAATTGGACTCAGTATCTCAACTATTTTGCACGCCCAAACTCGGATGGCTTTACTGATTTTAATGCTTACTTACCATTTGCCATTTATGGTTATTTCATGAATGGTGGCGGTCGTTGCTGGGTCACAAGTATCGGAACTCAGCTTCCAGGTACTCCCAAACCGCGTACACCAGAACCTGTCGTCCTCCAAATGCCAGGACGGGGCAATCGTCCTACGCTTAAATTTACTCTTCGGCCTGAACAAGCTGCTGGCGGCAAAATCGATCTATTGATTGTCGATGGTACACCCCGTCCTCAGGCAGAAGGGACAGAAGGAGAAGCTCCACCAAATACTGGAGAGTATTTTAATCTCCAAATTCGACGCGGGGAAGAAGTACTAGAACAGTACGAAAACTTAACGATGAATCCAGAAGCTGCGGCTGCCGTTGCAACTTATGCAGTGGAAGCGTTGCGAACTTCGCTGTATGTTGCAGTAGAAGAACTATCTCGCAGCGGACAGCCATTAGCACGTCGCCCCAGTAATGGACAATATGAGTTATCTCCACCACTTGTGACTTCTACACCCGATCGATTTGCGGTTGAATTAGAAGGTGTGCGAGATGATCGCACGGGTGTACGCGGGCTATTTGAAATCGATGAAATCACGATGCTGGCTTGTCCAGATTTGATGCGGGCTTATCAAACCCAGGTGATCAACCTCGATCAAGTTCACGGCATCATGGAATTGATGCTGAGTATGTGTGAAGGTTCTGCTAGTGGCGATATTCCCAATCCGCCTAATCGGATGGTCGTACTCGATACGCCACCCGATATGGTCAAACCTCAAGCAGTAGTTGATTGGCTCCAACGCTTTAATCGGCGATCTATGTTCGGCGCACTCTACTATCCTTGGATCAAAGTCCCCAATCCCCGCAATGGTGGCAAACCAATTCTCGTCCCCCCCTGTGGTCACGTCATGGGTGTGTGGGGTCGGAATGATGAAACCAGAGGAGTCTACAAAGCACCTGCAAATGAAGTGCCCAAAGGCGTAATTGGACTAGCTTACGACACCAATTTCCGAGAGCAAGAACTCTTGAACCCACTCGGAATCAACTGTATCCGCAACTTCCCCAATCGCGGCATTCGGATCTGGGGTGCTCGTACTTTGGTCGAACCAGACAAAACCGAGTGGCGTTACATCAGCGTCCGTCGCTTGATGAGCTATATCGAAAAATCGATCGAACTCGGTACCCAGTGGGCAGTATTTGAGCCGAATGATGAGGATCTCTGGGCGCGAGTCCGCCGGACTGTCAGCAATTTCCTCGAACGACTATGGCGCGAGGGAGCATTATTTGGAGCTTCTCCAGATCAGGCATTTTACGTTAAATGTGATGCCGAATTAAATCCCCCTGAAACGATGATTCTCGGCCGTCTCTTTATCGAAGTTGGGATTTGTCCCGTCAGACCAGCCGAATTTATTGTCTTCCGTGTTAGCCAATGGAACGGGTCGGAATCTGGAGATGAGTAGAATTTTAGCTGATTTATCCACGTTTACCAATCGATTAGGAGTTTTATCATGGCTGAGTTTTTAACCGCTTCTAGATTTTACTTTGAAGCCCAAGGTGTCGAACAAAAAGTTATTAAAGAAGTGAGTGGATTAGGTGTTGAATCAACTCCGGCTCAAGAGATACATGGATCTAGTAAAGGTGGAATGGCTACCCGTCAAGCCACACCAACAGTTTCTAAGTTCACAAACATCACCCTAAACTGAGTTGCTACTACCGATGTAGATCTCTACAAGTGGTATGAAGCTTGCAACAATAATATGGGTGGCAAAAGTGATTGGACTAGTAAGCGGAAGTTAGGTTCTGTCTCTGCTTACGATCAGGCGGGGACGATGCAAGCTCGATGGGAGATTGAGAACTGTTATCCCTGTAAATATACAGGGCCAACTTTAACGGCTTCTTCTGGCGATATGGCAACGGAAACAATCGAGTTGGTTCACGAAGGGATTAAACGAGTTCAATAGTAGGCAATCGATCGTAAGTTTATTGTAAGGAGGCATTATCAAGATGTCTCCTTACATTGTTTAAGTTAATTCACGCAGGGATTGAAAAATGTCTGAATTTGAAATTCTCACCGCTAGTCGCTTTTACGTAGAGCTAAAATTAGACAAATCTAATGATAAAGTAGATGGTATCTTCTTAGAATGTCAAGGATTAAAACGTACACAGGATGCCATCGAAATTTGTGAAGTCACCTCGAATAAATGGGGGAGCGAAAATAAGAATAAAGGTGCTGTCGTAAGAACGAAGATTCCTGGCAATGTTAAGAGCGGTAATCTAATTTTAAAACGAGGGATGACCTGTTCTAGAACCTTTTGGAATTGGTTTGAAGCAGTTCAAGAAGGTAAATGGGCTAATCAACGCCGTAATGCCGATCTGAGTATTTACGACCAAGCAGGAAAAGTCCAAGCAAGATTTAGACTAGGTGGTGCTTGGCCGAGTAGTTATAAATTTGCCGATCTTAGTGCTCGTGCTACTACCATTGAAATTGAAGAGATAGAAGTTGCTTTTGAGCAATTTAGCCGAGTAGATCCAGATAAAAATTGAAATCATCAGAGAGGATAATGTTTGCTACAGAGTTTGAATTTACCCTACCCAAAGGATATCTAGATCCTGATGGTAATCTCCACCGAAAAGGAGTGATGCGACTATCGACAGCGATCGATGAAATCTCCCCTCTCCGCGATCCGCGTGTTAAGTCAAATCCAGGCTATGCCACAATTATTATCTTGGCTCGCGTGATTAATTGCTTGGGTGCCCTAGACGAAGTAAACCCCTCGATCGTGGAAAATTTCTTTACTCAAGATTTGAATTATCTCCAAGATTTTTATCGACATATTAATGGCTGGGAAGAAGATAATTCATCTAGCAAAGTAACTGTAGAGACTCCAGAGACTCCAGCGATTCAATCGCAACCAAAAAAGTCAACAGCTAAAACTAAATAAAGTAAATAGATAAAAAACTATTGATACAAGTATTTGCCATCCCAACCATTAAAACCTAGGCTCTAACATCTAAAATTATGCCCCGCAAAGATAGTCCTCATACTGAATTTAGTTTTATATTACCCAGAGGATTGATTGACGATCTCCAGCGAGTCAATCGACAGGGGGTGATGCGATTAGCGACGGCAAAAGATGAAATTATGGTACAACAAGAACCAAAAGTGAGAGAAAATCCTGCTTATGCTGTATTAATTATGCTCTCACGAGTAATAACTAGACTAGGTAGCCTCACTTATGTCAGTCCCGACTTACTCGAAAACTTACCAATTCTCGACATTTCTTATCTCCGCGAATATTACAACCGGATCAACCAACAGGGAGATGCTCAAATACCAGCAGAATGTCCTCATTGTAATGCTAATTTTGCCGTCAAATTAGAACTAGCGGGGGAGTTCTAAGCTACCCCTTACATCAGGTATATGAAGAGGTAGCTTTCATTGCATATCATTTTCACTGGTCACAGGCTGATATCTTGAATTTAGAACATAGTACCAGGCAATGCTGGGTATCAGAAATTAATAAAATCAACGAGAAAAAACTATGAAAATTAAAATTTATTATGTAGAAGACGCACCAGAACTAGAATCAAAAGAATTTGATCTAGCTTCAGTGATTAAATCAAAAGGTGAATGTATTGTCGGTCGATCGCCAGAATGCGATTTAGTATTGGAAGGTTCGGATCTAAGTCGTCAACATGGTAAATTTTGGATTAAAGACGACTATTATTACTTCGCAGATATTGGTAGTAGCAATGGCTCACTATTTAATGGTGAATTAGCAGAATGCGATCGAGCATATCTATTAAATCTTGGGGATACAATTCGGATTGGTGATTTTGTCTTAAAGATGGAGCAGGAGGAAGAAATAGCGGCAACAGTCTTTAAAGCGATCGATCCCGCATTGTTTAAATCTAGAGCACCACAGATAGTAGATGCCTCCCAACCTGAACCACAAATTTCCCCGGTTGTCCCAATTATCGGACTAGCTGGAGCTGCGATCTCGATGCCAATAATAGTCGATCGATCTACTGAAGATATCCTAGATCCAGTAACAGCAAAACCTCTACCATCTGCTCTAGTTGAAGATGAATGGAGTGAAGAAGATACCTCTGATGATTTTCATATTGACAAGAAGGTCTCTGCTATCGATGCACAGTCGCCATCAGCGTTAATTATTGAGGATGAAGAGGACGAGCTATCTGATGTATCTGAAACAGAAGAACA
>JANNDQ010000017.1:0-2183 GCA_031387965.1 Chamaesiphon sp. OTE_75_metabat_567 | reverse complement strand
GAAGTGAGGAGAAGTAAGGGTGGATAGTTGATAGTGAATAGTGGATAGTTCATCAGACCTAAAGCCTAAAGCCTAAGACCTAAAGCCTAAGACCTAATCCCTATCACCAATTGAGATATAAGGCTGCTGATGTAGTCCAGTATAGATTTGAGTTGGGCGAAAAATCCGATTTTCCTGAAGTTGCTCGTTCCAGTGAGCCAGCCAACCAGCTACTCGCGCAATGGCAAAGACGGGTGTAAATAAGTCAGCTGGGATGCCCATTTTCCGATATACCAAGCCAGAATAGTAATCAACGTTGGGATAAATGCCCCGTGGTCCCAAATATTCTGCCAATACTTGCTCCAGCTCAAGCGCTACGTCGTAGTAAGGATCATCACCAAATTTGGCAAATAGCTGCTGGGCTAAATCCTGAAGAATAATTGCGCGAGGATCTTTGACTCCTTTGTAGACGCGGTGTCCGAATCCCATAAATTTGTACTTGGGATCTGACGCTAGGCATTGCTCGACATAGGGACGCACATTCGCCACCGAGCCAATTTTTTGGAGCATGGTGATCACTTCCTCATTCGCGCCGCCATGTAGAGGGCCAGCGAGGGTACCTACCGATGAAGCAATCACAGTGTAAGGATCTGCGAGAGTGGAAGCTGTCACACGGGCGGAGAAGGTTGAAGCGTTCATCGTATGCTCGGCATGGAGAATCAGACAGACATCCATTACTTTTGCCACGATCGGATCTGGCTCCTTTTCTGTCAACATATAAAGAAAGTTGGCAGCATAATCTAGATCATCCCGGGGTAATACCGCATCGTTACCCTTACGCATTAGTTGAAATGCGGCTACCATCGTCGGAATTTTTGCCAGTAATCTGATGACAGCTTGACGAATATAGTCAGGATCGTGGACAGCATGTCGCGAATAAAACAGCCCCAACGCCGCAGCAGACGCTTGCAGTGCATCCATCGGATGTCCAGTTTCGGGAAAACATTTCATCATGTCCTTGATCCGATATTTAATCCGTCGATGGGAATAAATATCTGTAGAAAATTCGGTAAGTTCGCTCTGAGTTGGCAATCTCCCCCAAATTAACAAAAATGCAGTTTCGACAAAGTTACTATGTACAGCAAGTGATTGGATTGGAATATTTCGATACTCCAAAACGCCTTCTTGCTCACCGAGATCATTTGTTTGGATTCCCACATAGCTGATGCCTGATTTAGCCGCAGGAACTCCTTCTAATCCAGGTCTGTATTCAGGTTTGCGATCGCCTTCTGTCATAACAATGATGAATTAGCTAGTAGTAATTATCATAGCTTGTTAGGGGGCAGGCTTTGGGCTTTAGGTTTTAGGCTTTAGGCTTTAGCTAATCTTAGATAGGCGGTAGCTAAAGCATCAGCAGTTCCGACATTGCCAGGAAACAAGACGACGGGCAGATTGGGAAATTGGGGATGAGTGGGTGGAGTGACAATGACTGAACAACCGGGCAGGATCTGTCCGAGTAATCTGGCTGTGGGTAAGGCTAAACCGTCGCTGAGGGTATCATTGGAAGTGATTCCACCTTTACTAATCAAAAAGCCGATATCAGCGGGTAGTGCCCGAATAACATCCATTAGCAGCGCCGATACTGATTCGCCAAATTGGAGTCTGGTTTTAATACTTTCAAATGTGAGTTCTTGGCGACTGGTATAGATTGTGGGAGTATTGCCAGCAGCGTGAATGGTGTTAATTCGATCGATTATCGTAGCTAATAATTGTGCCCTAATACTCGCATCACTGGTAACTAGTTGCGCCACATCAATCTCCACACCAACAATGCCATCAGTTTTGAGTAGTTGGGCTAATTGCTCGGTAGTTTTGGTGACATGGGAACCGACGATGATTGCTCCTGGTTTACCGTCTCGCACGTATGTAGACATCTCAGTGGCAGGAACGGGCTGAGATCCAAGATTAGCCAGAGAAGTCAGGATACTCGCACCACTGCGAAACAGGAATTTTTTACCCTGACTAGCCGCTGCGAGAATATCAGCGGCAAACTTGTCGAAATCTGACTGCTGTTCACCATCCACCACACAACATCGATTGCGCGATAATTGCATCAGTTTGTCTAGACTGCCAGTGCGCACTTCATCAAGCAGAAATTGTACCACGCGATCGGCAGGAATATTCCCGTGCGTCTTTTCGGCGAC
>JANNDQ010000001.1:0-7624 GCA_031387965.1 Chamaesiphon sp. OTE_75_metabat_567 | reverse complement strand
CGACACTCCGTGAATATTTGGCAGAAAAAGATTTATACCTCTTAATGTGTCAAATCGCTACGACGACTGTAGAACTCACCGCGCTAGACACTAAAGCTAGAAATTCACTCTATCGTCATGGCTTAATTGTTCCGAGCGATCGTCAAGTTGTACCGAGATGTAAACTCTCTCGCGATTATTTTAGTCAGCATTGACCAAAATATCTGAGATCGAACTCAGATACTGACTTAGCAGCCCATAATTTTCCATTGGGAAAAGGCACTAGAGTGTAGACGTTGCAGAAAACATCTACACTACTTTTTTATGAAGCGCCTGAACTTAATTTCTTTGATTACTGTTACTGTTGCTATATTCATGGCTAATCATGCCAATGCCCAGGGACAATCAGTAGATAATCCTAAACAATACTCGATCGGTCCGGCGATCGAATTTGGTGATGCGGGTACTGCTTTCGGCATCAAAGGCAAGATTGGTGTCAGTCCACAATTTTCAATCCGCCCAACGGTTTTATTTGGTTATCAACCCACTGTGAGTCAGGGCAATGTTCTCAATGGATCGATTACTGGTATCGACGGTACAGTGATCCAACTTAGTACTCTGGGCAGTAGTCTCGGCTCTATCAATAGTCAAGCTGTTGCTAACGTAGGCACTGGAACTGCCTACGGAATTGCGCTCACCTATGATTTTAAATCTCCCGACGGTAAGTTCCAAGGATATGTTGGCCCTAGTATTTTGTTTGGCTCCGCATCCCGCAGCGATACTCTCGGTGGAATACCTGCCACAGTTAGTACCAGTGAAACTAACATCGGACTCACCGCAGGTACTGATTTTATTATTTCTGACAATTTTACCGCTGGATTTAATACTACATACAATCTTTCCAGAAGCGGCTCATTTAATGTAAATGCCCCTGGAGTTGGTGTCATCAATGCACCGATTTCCGGTGGAAATTTTAAATTTGGCGTTAATTTTGGTTACAGTTTCTAGCCTAATTTTTGCAACAAGGATTTCAGTAATATGAGTTCATGCACTAATTTTAGTCGTACATTAATTAAAAGTGCCTTGCAGTGGAGTAATGCAACGGTAGAAGCGATCGAGTCAGATTTAATTCTCTGCGCTTGTACTAAAGAATATCTGCGACAGGTAGGGCAAAAGATCGATCGACTCGAACAATGGGAACTAGATCTAATTGGTGGATGGTATCAAGAGATTACAGGGAATATCTCACCAGTAGTCAAGCTGCAACTGGATCGAATTGGGACAGTAATTCATGAATATATCCATCTAAATCTTCAAGAGTTAGACGAAAAATAGATTTTACTAACACCTCCACTATTAACTATATCTGCCGAATCATGAATCAATCCTCACTTACCGATAAAGCCATTGCCGCCCAACCAGCTACAGCTGCTGGATTAGCATTTAATATCAGCTTTGACGATCCCACTGGAAAATATGCGCCTTACTATGCTGCGATTAAATCTAACATCGTCGCTGCGGGATTGAGTTGGAAT
Organism: Chamaesiphon sp. OTE_75_metabat_567; assembly: GCA_031387965.1. Classification (GTDB taxonomy): domain Bacteria; phylum Cyanobacteriota; class Cyanobacteriia; order Cyanobacteriales; family Chamaesiphonaceae; genus Chamaesiphon. The sequence continues at coordinate 6,110 of JANNDQ010000001.1, read as the reverse complement.
AAATACATTCAAGGCAAGGGTAGCTTAGAGATCGCTGTCAAATTTTCAGCCACTGGTGATACAGTTGCTAGCAGCCGAAGTTTAAAACTATCTCCCATTCGCAATAACGGGAAACTTGAAATCTATGAGCAAGGTGCTCTCACTGAACTTAGAACAGGAATAGATCCCAATGGTGCCGCCCCTGACATCGAATTTGAGATCAATCCTAACTATCTGACTAACGCACTCTGGTTCGATCCCAATCCCTTAACCAGAACTGCGCCATTACCAGCAAACAAAATTGATGCTTTTTCGGTATTTCTCCATGAATTTGGTCATGCGATCGTCTTCAATGGCGGGAAAAACCCTACTAACGGCACACTAACAGGAAATTATCAATCGACACTCGACGAAAAAACTAGTTTTGACGGCACGAATTTCTTCTTTACAGGTGCTCGCGCAACGGGGGTTTATGGTGCGTCAGTCCCCTTAAACTTTGGCAGCATCGCTCATCTAGGCAACTATGCTCCTCGTCCGGGTAGCAATCTCTTGGGAGATTTGATGAATCCTGCTGTTATACCTGGTAAACGCTTGGATATATCTGCGCTAGATCTGGCAATTCTCGCAGATACTGGTGTCCCCATTGATTCAACCCGCAACGATTTCAATAACGACCAAAAAGCGGATATTCTTTGGCGCAATAATGATGGTCGGGTTGCCTTGTGGCAGATGAATGGTTCCAGTGTCTCGATCGGCTCAACCCTTGCTACCGTTACTAATGATTGGAAAATATCTGGTACTGGTGATTTCAATGGTGACAGAAAAGCTGATATCCTCTGGCGCAATAATGATGGTCGGGTTGCCCTGTGGCAGATGAACGGTGCCACGAAGATCAGTGATACAGTTATTGCCAAGATCTCGACTGACTCGAAGATCGTCGGAACGGGTGATTTTAATGGCGATGATAAATCAGACATTCTTTGGCGCAGTGATAATGGTACTGTGGTGCTCTGGCAAATGGATGGAGCCACTCGACTAGCTGCGGATGTTGTTGTTGCTAACGTCTCGGCTGATTGGAAGATTGCCGGGACGGGTGATTTTAATGGCGATGATAAATCAGATATTCTCTGGCGCAATGATGATGGTACTGTAGTGCTCTGGCAGATGGATGGAACCAATGTGCTGTCAAAGAACTATCTCAATCCCACCTCGAAAGTAGATAGTAGCTGGAAGATCTCTGGATTAGGAGACTTTAATGCGGATAGTAAGTCAGACATCCTCTGGCGTAATGATGATGGCGATGTGGATATGTGGTTGATGGATGGGCCTAATATCCGCACATCTAGCTCCTTGGGGTCTGTAGATAATAGCTGGAAAATCGCCGGGACTAGCGACTTTAGCGGTGATGGTCAGGATGATATTCTCTGGCGTAAAGATAATGGTAGTACCAGTATCTGGGAGATGAATGGTACTAATATTCTGGCGGCTAGTGCCATCAGTCCTAATCCGCTCATGTCTACTGACTGGAGGGTGGCTGCGCCAATTTTGTAGTCTTGGCTAATGCTTGCTCTGGCGCTACTTGCGCTGGAGCTGGCTAATAGATTCGAGCAAAAATCAGCAATATTAATCCTACTTAAATTATTCTAAGATGAAAGTTACTTCCTTTATCTTCCCTGCTTTAATTTTATTTCAATGCTTGTACTCGATCGATGCTCAAGCTTTAACAGTGATAGATGTCGATCAATCAAAAAATTCACAGCCAGTCACCCAAAATAATCGCTCCGCAGAAACTTACTATAGTTTAGGTAATATTAAAGCAGAGTCGGGAGATTTGAGTGGTGCAGTGATTGAGTATAGTCAAGCGATCGAACTCAATCCTAACTATATCCGTGCTTACTATCGGCGTGGGCTAGCTAGATATAAATTAGCAAATAGACGCGGTGCGATCGCTGATTTCAATCGAGTCATCGACACTAATCCTAATTTTGCAGATGCTTATCATAATCGGGGTATTGCAAGAGGCGATTTAGATGATCTTCAAGGCGCACTCGATGATTTCAATCGAGCTATTCAGCTCAATTCTACTTATGCTTCAGCATATAATAATCGTGGTGTTGTCAAATATAAATCAGGAGAGTTCAAAGAAGCAATAGCTGACTATAACCAAGCAATTAAACATAACTCTAATTTTGCAATAGCTTATCGAAATCGGGGTAATGCTTACTATAAGTTAAAAAAAACTCAGCAAGCAATTAGTGACATCAGCAAGGCAGCTGAATTATTCCGCCAACAAGAACAACGATAAATAAGTTAATTTAATAATTATTTGCATTTGCTCAAAGGCATTAAGTCTTCCTAGTAAATGTTTTTCTTCCCGAATAAAGAGATTATTCATGTTGAGATATTAATTAATTCTCGATCGATTTCAACATCATTTCCATCAAATTATCGACTACGCGCGATCGCTCGATCGGCATAACTTCTTTGACATGTAAAATGTTTTGGGATATTTGATAATAAACTAATGTTCCAATAAATAGTAAAGTCGCTGCCTCTGGGTCAGATATTTTTAGTTCTGGATGTGAAGTTATATATTCGCACACCACATCATTCACAGGTTTGAAAAGATTAATGGCACATGTTTTTGCTAATTCTGGAAAACGACCAGACTCACCGATAATCGTTCGCATAAAACAGCTGAATTCTTCATCTTCAAAACTAGTGAAAGTCACTTCGGCTATATTTCGCAACACAATTTTGGGTTCTCCAACAAGTGGTTTGCCTCCAAAAGTTGATTTAAATTTTCTCTCTCCTAGCTTTTCAATCAAGGCTTGAAACAACATTCCTTTGTCTTTGAAATAGCTGTAAACTGTCGGTTTGGATACGCCAGCAGCAGCAGCGACTTTTTCCATACTCGTGCCCGCATAGCCGCGCGCCAAAAACTCCTGCATCGCTCCTTGCAGAATTTGCTCGACTTTTTCCCCGTGATGTTCTGTGTCCAAATCCCTCGCCTGTGTCAGCCTGACTTTTAATAGCTTTCCAATACATTCTATTCTAAGCAGCTAATCAATATTTTTTATTTACTTGACTAAACGGTTTAGTAAAGTTATATTTGCATTATCGGCTAAATTACTAAACTGTTTAGTAAATCTGGAGCAAAAGAGGATGTTTCAAAAATCAGATGGATTGCCTTGGTGGAAGACTGGTTCGCGAGTGCGGCTAATCTTGGGAGCGATGGCATTGCTCGGTATTGGTATCACTATCTACCTGAACCAACAGCAAGCAGCACAACAGCACCAACAAGCACAGCAGCGATTGACAGCAGTAGTCGCGCCCACAACCGTGACAGCATTGGGGAAACTGGCACCCAAGGGGGAAGTCATCAAGCTATCTGCACCGACATCTGGCGAAGGCGTAAAAATCGAGAAACTGTTGCTAGAGGAAGGGGCGACAGTTAAGGCGGGACAGTTAATTGCAATCTTGGATAGTCAGGGACGCTTGCAGGCGGCAGTAAATGAAGCTAGAGCCAAAGTCAGCGTCGCCCAAGCAAGTCTGGCAAAAGTCAAAGCTGGAGCCAAGCAGGGCGAAATCAACGCCCAGCAAGCCACAATTAACAGGTTGCAAGCCGAACAAGGGACGGGCATCGAAGCCCAAAAAGCGACACTCGCCAGAGTAGTAGCGGAAACAGCCACTCAAATTGAAGCACAGCAAGCCACGATTGCGAGAGTCAAAGCTGAAACAGCAACTCAAGTCGAAGCCCAAATCGGAGCTATTGCCGAAGCTCAGGCTGGGCTGCTCAACGCTCAAGCTGAGGATAAACGCTATGCTACTCTGGCTCGACAGGGCGCGGTGTCAGCATCTAGCGGCGATAGTAAGCGGTTGACTCTCCAGACAGCGCAGCAGAAAGTAAATCAGGCGCAAGCAAATCTGAGAAGAATTCAATCTTCTGGGAAGCAACAATTAGCTGAAGCTCAAGCTAACTTGCGCCGAATTCAAACATCGGGACAACAGCAAATCAATGAAGCAAAAGCCAATTTGCAAAAGATTGAAACATCAACACAGCAACAGATCAAAGAAAGTAAATTCACCCTCAATAAGATTGCTGAAGTGCGTCCGGTAGATATTATGTCCGCCGAAGTAGATGTCAAAAGTGCGATCGCATCTCTAAAACGCGCAGAAGAAAACCTTACCCAAGCTTATATTAAATCTCCTCAAGATGGTCAGATCCTAGAAATTTTTGCCCGTCCAGGAGAGGTCGTTGGCACTGATGGCATTGCCGATCTTGGTAGGACTAGTCAAATGTATGGAGTAGTAGAAGTTTATCAAAGTGATATTAATCAAATTCGGGTTGGACAGAAAGTAAAAATCACTAGTAATTCTCTATCTGGTGAATTGCAAGGCACGATCGATCGAGTTGGCATTCAAGTCAAGCGTCAAAATGTCATTAATGCCGATCCAACAAGTAATATTGACGATCGAATCATTGAAGCTCATGTAGCGTTAGAGCCAGAATCTAGTCAAAAAGCTGCTAAGTTTACTAACTTACAAATTCAAGCAGTAATTAATCTCAATTCTCAGTAAGCTTATTAGTCGATTGCGAAAGCCTATAAATCGAATTGATGACTAGTGCCCACTCTAATAAATATCTGTTGGCAATATGCTAAAATTTATCCAAAATCTTACCCGCAGAACTCCACTAGGCTGGCTCCAACTCACCCAGCACAAAGGTCGATTTGCAGTAGCAATCTCCGGCGTGGCATTTGCAGACTTATTAATGCTAATGCAGTTGGGTTTCCAAGGTGCTTTGTTTGATAGTGCTGTTGTTTTACACTCAAAATTAAAGGCGGATATATTTATCATCAGTCCGCAGGCATTAAATATTGGCGAGATGTCTACATTCCCCCGTCGCAGGCTGTATCAGGCGATGGATGTAACAGGTGTCGGATCGGCAGACCCGATGTATGTCAGTCTAGTAACTTGGAAAAATCCCCAAACTCGCGATAAGAAAAATCTCATCATTGTCGGATTCAATCCTGACGAGCCGATTTTTACTATGCCTGAAGTTAATAGTCAATTAGCTAAAATAAAACAATCGGATACGTTATTATTTGATCGCAAGGCAATTGGTGAATATGAGCAAGTAGTAGAACGTGTCAATGCTGGTAAACCTGTCACTACTGAAATCCAGCGACGCACGATATCTGTCAATGGATTATTTTCGATCGGTTCTTCATTTTCAGCAGATGGGCATCTAATGACGAGTGAAGATAATTATTTACGATTATTTTCTCGGCAATCCCAAGGCAATGTCAATGTTGGGCTGATCACGCTCAAACCAGGCTACGATCCTCAGCAAGTAGTCCAGCAGTTAAGAGCTTATTTACCAAAAGAAGATATTAAGGTCCTGACAAGGGCAGAATATATTGCTTTCGAGCAGGGATATTGGCAACAGCAAACACCAATTGGGCCGATTTTTAATCTCGGTGCAATTATGGGATTCCTGGTGGGGATAATTATTGTGTACCAAGTTCTATCGACTGATGTGAATGCTCATCTCAGAGAATATGCGACTTTTAAAGCGATGGGTTATAGCAATACTTATCTACTTGGAATTGTATTTGAGGAAGCATTGATTCTCGCAATCGTGGGCTTTACTCCAGGTTTAATTGTATCGACCGGACTTTATACAGTTGTTGCTGGTGCGACCAATTTACCGATCTCAATGACGATTGTCAGGGCAACTCAGGTATTCACAGGTACTCTGATTATGTGTATGCTTTCTGGTGCCATTGCTACAGCCAAAGTTCAAGCTGCCGATCCGGCTGATATGTTTTAAAAAGTTGAAAGTTAAAAGATGAAAGCAATCTTAGAACGATGATTGAACCAGTTATTTCTATTTCTCATCTCGACCATTACTTTGGTACGGGACAACTTCAGAAGCAAGTATTATTTGATATCAACTTGGAAATAAATGCAGGTGAAATTATCATTATGACTGGGCCATCTGGTTCAGGCAAGACTACATTACTCACTCTTTGTGGGGGATTGCGATCAGCACAATCTGGTAGTCTCAAAGTGCTGGGAACAGAGATGTGTGGGGCTTCCTCAAAACAACTCACGATCGAACGTCG
>JANNDQ010000798.1:0-9452 GCA_031387965.1 Chamaesiphon sp. OTE_75_metabat_567 | reverse complement strand
ATCGTAACAAAGCAGTAAAGTTTTGTAAACAAAAGCTGACAAATATCTATTTATCCCTTATGGGTTCATAATACCTATGTCGATTACACTCAAGTCTGCGCAATCAATCTTTTCTAATACGCTCGTTGCCGATGCTGTACCTGCTGTTACCGCAGCATTCGATCAGCTCAGCGTTGAAGATCAGCTAGCTTTACTTTGGTACGCCTACACTGAGATGGGAGTTACCATTACACCTGCGGCGACAGGTTCGGCGAGTATGGCGTTAGCTCAACCACTATTAGACCAAATTAAGGCGATGCCGCCTGCGGCTCAAACGCAAGTCATGACTGACTTTGCAATGCACACAGATACTCCAATCTGCCGCGCGTATACTGCCTTCCGCATGAATACCAAGCTAGGCTTCTGGTATGAATTGGGACAAATGATGAAGCAGGGATTAGTTGCACCAATTCCCCCTGACTACGTTGCTTCTACTGATGCGACTGCACTACTAGATACAATTAAGCAACTTGATGCTGGGCAGCAAATCACTGTACTGCGTAACACCGTAGTTAACATGGGTTATGATCCAGCTCGTGGACAAGACTATGACAAACGTGAAGCTCCTTCCGTCACTCCTCGTGCTTTTGCAGATCGTTCTCGTGCAGCGATCGAAGGTGTAGACAACTATACCGTATTGAGCTATATCGACAACATGAACGCCTTTGACTTTACCGCTGCCTCTAGCTTATTTGCAGCCGAAGGTGCGCTACAGCCTCCATTCCAATCGCCAGTTGTCGGCCCTGCGGCAATCCTGACTTACATGCGGGAAGAGTGTGTCGGCTTAAAGATGTTACCAGAACGCGGTGTGGTTGAGCCGATCGAAGATGGATACACTCAAGTCAAAGTTACGGGCAAAGTCCAAACTCCGTGGTTTGGTGCCAGTGTGGGCATGAACATCGCTTGGCGATTCTTGCTCGATCCTCAAGGTAAGATCTTCTTCGTAGCGATCGATCTTTTAGCTTCTCCGAAAGAGTTACTCAACTTACGTCGTGCTTAATTCAATCTAGACAAATGTGAGCAAAATCCCCGACTTCTTGGAGAAGTCGGGGATTTAGATTAATTATCAAACTTTAAGAGCCGCGCAACCGCATTTTTCGCGTCCAGAATAGAAGGATGGTTAGAATGATCAAAAGTGGAACTGCAAATAAGAATCGATCGGGCGATCGCATAAACTGTTGATAGCTCTCAATTAACCAATCTCCCCAAAACAGTGAAACAGTTGCAGCCAGAGCAATCGAGGGACCCAGTGGCAGCGGCTGCGTCAATTTATTTTTGCCCCCTTTGATACCACCCTTAATCATTGATACTCCAGCGACAACCCCAAACCCAATCAGCGCCAGTGCCGAAGCCAATCCGCCCGATAGCAGCACAACTTTCCAACTACTCCAAGCGCCTACCATTGCCATCAGCTTAGCATCGCCGCCACCCTGGGCTAATTGCCCCATCATGATGCTTCCCAGAATCAGGATCGTATCGTAGATCCAGATCCCCAACACCATCCCCAAGATTCCTTGAATTAGATATTCTGTAGCGCCGATAATTGAATAGCTATTATCTAAATAACCAACCCCAGCTTGAAAAGCAAGTCCCAAGACTAATCCAGATTGGGTAATCGGATTGGGCAGTGTCATCGTATCTAGATCGATCAGCGTCAGTGCTAGCAGCCAACACATCAGCAGCGAGTAGCCAGCTGTCTGAATTGACAGCCCAAAACGATTGTAGATGAGTACAAAAATTATTGCACTGATCGCTTCAATTAGCGGATAACGCGGTGATATTCGCGTCCGACAGTGGCGACACTTTCCGCCTAGTAATAACCAGCCCAAGATCGGAATATTTTCGCCCATGCCCAGCTGATGCAGACATTTCGGACAGCGGGACGGGGGCCACATCACCGACAAGCCAGCGGGGACACGATAGACTACCACATTGAGGAAGCTACCAATCGCTGCACCCAACCAAAACACTATAACTTGGACGATCGTATCGTAAATATTCACTACCACAGCGACCTGCTAGTGTTGCAGATCCAGATAAATTAACTTTATCCATCTATAATTCCCAACTGTCTTGAAAAGTTGCTGTATTTGCGACTCACCTTTGGACGGGTTCCCCGTCAAAAAAGGTGAGTCAAGACAGGGGAAACCCCAAGACCGCACTTTTCGCTCCCAACTCCCAACTAATTAAACTCTGATTCCAGCCGATCAACTGAAATAAAGCACTCTTCTGGTAATAGGATTGGATAGCTACTGAAAATTAACTTACCGCGATAATTAAGTTTATTCATTGCTACGCCAATTGGCTGTCGCCGTCGTTCTCGATCGGGGTTAATCTGACAGTAAAAACTATAGATATCTTTGGCAGCCCTAAGCAGAGCTGGATCAAACAGTCTGTAAGCATCTGGTTGAGACATGGGGATAGTCTGAGAGGGAGGCGGCTCGATCGTATACATAGGCGTGAGTTCTAAAATTATTTTTAGATATTTTAAGTTGGATCGATTTATTCTACAGCCCAATTAACAAGATCGCTAAGAACTCGACCCACCAATACCCGCCCCTAGCTGAGTTAGGACTGTTTTAAGGCTTCGATTAAGACTCGACCCATTTCCAGGCAGCCAACTGCGGTCATACCTGATGACATAATATCACCAGTTCTGTAACCTGCGTCCAAAACTTTTAAAACCGCATGTTCAATTCGATCGGCAGCAGCTGATTGGTTTAAGCCATAGCGCAGTAGCATCGCCGCACTTAGTATTTGCGCCAAGGGGTTAGCTTTATCTTGTCCAGCAATATCTGGAGCCGAACCATGAACTGGTTCAAATACACCTAGTCCCGTTGCGCCGAGGCTAGCAGAGGGGAGCATCCCGATACTACCTGTTAACATTGCCGCTGCATCAGAGAGAATATCCCCAAATAAATTGCTAGTCACAATCGTATCAAACTGCTTGGGTGCCCGCACTAGTTGCATTGCAGCATTATCCACATACATGTGCGTCAGTTCCACATCGGGGTAATCTTTAGACATTTCGATCACTCGATCGCGCCATAATTGGGAAACTTCCAATACATTTGCTTTGTCCACCGAACACAGCTTTTTCGTCCGTTTTTGAGCAGTTTCAAAACCAACCTTGGCAATTCGATCGATCTCACTCTCGGTATACGCCATCGTGTTCACTCCCCGTTTCTCCCCCGTCTCGGTAGTGAAAATCCCCTTAGGTTCGCCGAAATACACTCCCCCAGTTAATTCTCGCACCACCATCATATCTACTCCCTCAACTACCTCTCTTTTGAGGCTAGAAGCGTCAATCAGCTGGGGTAAAACTGCCGCAGGTCGTAAATTAGCAAATAGACCTAAACCCGATCTCAGAGCCAATAAACCCGTCTCAGGACGCAGGTGACGCGGCAAATTGTCCCATTTATACCCGCCAATCGCTGCAAGCAATACCCCATCGCTATTTCTACAAGTCTCTAAAGTCTTCGCTGGCAAGGGTTCACCAGTAGCATCGATCGCCGCACCACCAATCAACGCTGTAGTAAAATCAAACTTGAAATCTTCTTGCTTGGCGACAATCTCCAACACATCTACAGCGATTGCCATAATTTCGGGGCCAATACCATCCCCTGGTAGTAATGTGATGCGATAAGTTTGAGTCATGATACTTGCGTTGCGATCAATAGCTTGATATTCTACTGGCGAATGTATACAAGCCGATGGCGAGATTTGAACTCGCGACCAATTGATTACGAACTAACAGGACATAAAAAATAAGACGGCTGTAGCAAACGGTTTGAGACTATGCTACAGCCATCTTAACATTTAAATCCCCACTAAAGAGCTAGTTAAGGTCTAAAAATTAATGTTTATCGAGGGGTGAAAGAGACGGCTGATATATCAAAATAGTGTTTGTTGATAACCTCTGGAGAATTGTCTACCCACCGAGCAACGACCGATATTGGGATACCTTTGGCGATCTGCTCAGTGATGAAAGTATCGCGGCAAGAATAGGGTGTAGTATTTCTCCCAACGATCGGATCTACGATCTTCTCCCAAGCACCCTTACTGAAATTTTGATAGTTGATCGGAATGTTGATATCTTCCCTCGATGGGAAGATTAAATCAGATGGTTGAGTTGGTGAACGCTTGCAAGCTTCGAGTAAATCTCTTAGCTCGGTATTAATAGGGAATGACCTAACTCGATTTGTTTTTGATGTTGACATTCGCACGGCTTGAGATTTAATCTGGATAATCGATCCCGTGAAGTTGATCAGTTTGTAGCCGGAGCTGATATCACCCCACTGAATACCGATAGCTTCGCTCGGTCGGCATCCAGTGAGGAAAAGAAAGTAGACGAACGGGTAAAAGTGATCGTAACGGTGCGAGGTGACAAAACTATTAAGTATTGCCTCTTTCTCCTCTTGGTTAAATGCGTCGGGTGCTGGTGTTTGACTTTTGGGCTTAGTTTCTTTTGCCATATCGATGTAGATGTTCTTTTTAAGACTGATCCGCTCGTGTTTTATCCCCCAAGTTACAGCCCAACTCAACGCCCCTAAGATTCTCGCTGCGTAGTCTTGAGACATATTTTCTAGGAGCCATCTTCTCACCTCTAGCCCTCTGGTGAGTGACTGAGGGCAGTTTCTGAGCCTATCACCGATGATTTCCTCATAGTAGTGCAGTGTTGAGGGTTTAATTATTCCGCGTCGATAATCTATATATTCACACCATAAATCATAAATAGTCATCATCGTCGTCACCGACTTGCGCTGATACTTCACTAGCGAGATGTCTAAATTTCCGTTGTAGATATCAAGTTTTAGATCTGCCAAAATTCGAGCGGCAACAGTTTGCCCTGCTTCACTGTCCGCCATATTTAACGCAATTTCAGCCCGTCTACCCTCTGGATGTACAGCAGCGGGAATAAGCAAGGCTAAGCGACCCGATCGCACTACGATCGAAGCTTCACCCCTGGGGGCGCGTTTAGTTTTATTCATGGTCTATCGAAATTTAAAAACTAGGCAAGGGTTAATAATAGTAGTTAGCACGGTCAATGACGGGATCGAGTCCCTCTTCAGAACGCCAAATTTGGCGGGCAAGGCTGTTGTTAAAGTTTGATAGTGGGTCAAAATGTTTTGCTTTTGCCATAAAATCACCATCAATTACAGCATTAATCGCTCGACAAGCCAGTTCGATCGCTTGCTCTATATTCAGACAATCGGATTCAAAGCAAAATTCTCCCTTTTCATCGTCGATCCATAAATAGTATGTGGATGAATCTTGGTTCTGTCGCCAATTTATGATCCAGCCACGATGATGTACATGAGAATCTTCTGGTTGATATTTCACTTTAGTACTGACTGATTTGCTTGTGGTGAATGAGAAAGATTGGCATTCAATACCATATTTAGCCTGTCGATTGTTAGACCTTTGACGACCAATAGCCACTTATTCGCCTTCCGATCAGGAAAATATTTTAGATCTTTAGTCTGACAGCCCCACAGAATCATCTGATTTTTCCAGTCTTTGCCAGTCGCGTGTTTGTAGAAGTAGATTTCTAACCATCTAACCTCTCCATCTAGCACTAGATACTCAACATTTTCATCCACTTTGGTAGTTTTGGGGATGGGTCGATCGACTGTTGGCGGTTTTGGTGAATTTTCAGAAATAAATATTTTTTCGGTCTGAGCCGTCACCGTCATCACCGGATCAGGTGCTGATTTTTTTTCATTTTTTTCTAAATTAGTCGTCACCGCCGTCACCTCGTCACCAATTGGATCGAATTCGGTTCTGATTCGTAGGCCCTCAATCACCCGCCCTTTCTTAGTCCGACGCGATTTTACATCTTTGTCAAGTTTGTCTACCAGCAGATTAACCAGTGACGGGCAAAAGTTGTTAATGTGCTTTCTGCCAAAATTATATTTTGTACAGTAGTCGTCATAAATCTCGTAGACTGCCGCCGCCGAAATTTCTGCCCCTGGGTCACAGACTAATCGATCGTCATAGAACGCGGCGATCGAATCTGTGCGGATCGTCATCTCCCATTCAAGATCTTTGATGACTTGAAGATCGTTCGCTCCTCTGAGAGTTTTGGTGATCCAATCTGGATCGAGGTTCAGTAGGTAGGTAGTGAACGCGGGTAAATCGGCTTTGAATTCGGCGGTCAAGTCGCGCCGATCTTCTTTGGAGATTTTATTCAGGAATGGGATCGGAATCAGCCGCCGCGATAATCCATAGGAGTTATCCCCCATGAATACCGGATCGTTGCTTGCCATAGCCACCATCCCCTCATATTTGAATTTGAAGGACTTCAGCCCCTTCTCTTCCCCTCGCAGTGAGTCACCGCCGAGGATTTTCTTGAAGTTAGATAAGCCCTTGGTCTGCTTCTCTTCATCGGGGCAAATCGTCAGCCGTTTACCGTACAGGTTCGCTGTCTCGAATTTGTTTTCGCAAATAGTGGATAGGGATGTAGAGTGAGTATTCTCATCGCCGACCAACATCTCCAGCAGCCGTAGAAATGACCCCTTACCGTTGGCACCACTGCCAAATAGATAAAATGCCTGTTGTAGATCGGCTCGACCGTGTAAGACCGCGCCACATGCCGCTAAGAGGATATTTTGTAAACCGCGATCGTCTTTGGTGACGGTGTGGAAAAATTTATCGATCGATGACCATTGAGCATCGATGGGGGAATAGTCGCGATCGAGTTTCCATGTGAGGTAATTAGATGGTGAATGCGGTAGGAGTACCCGATCCTGAAATGACCAAACCCCATTCTTAAATGGGATTTGATTAGAATTGGATACTCCGGCTATTTTCCCACCATTAACAAGCCTCTAACGAATTTGAGAATAGTTACCAAATAGTTATGACTGTTGAGATCGGGCGCATCCTCAACGATACGCTTGTAGAATATCGACTCCATCTGTTCACTGTCGATCGATTCCCATATTCCCTCTTTGTAAATCTGCCATTGTTTTGTAGGTAGATGGTAATGTACTCGCTCTTTCCACTCCTTGGCTATTTGTTCGGCGAAGGCACTCGCTGACATCGGTTTTTTGAAATCTGGCAGATGTCCGGTTAGCTTTTCAGCTTCTGCGATCGATTTCTCTAGGGCTTCAACCCCACACCCTACAATTAGATCATCTAGTCCTTTATATTTGCTATCCCACTTCATCGATCGGCATTCACACCCAATCTCCATCAAACTTTTAGCTAACACCGATCGAGCTTTGATCACCTGTTTGATAGTGGCTGATTTTTCGTCTCGGTCAAAAGCGATCAGAATTTTACAGCCTTCCAAATGTCGAAGGGTTGGAATCAGATCGTAGCTCGTCGTTTGACCATTCTCGTCTCGGTTGGCTTTTACCCCATTCCAGATACCCGTTAATGCGATACAGGGAAAGCCCGCAGATATTGCCGACAAGGCTTTTTTGCACCCTTCGGTCAAGATGATCGGAAGATCGTTTTCAAACACCCACATCCAAAACCCTGGTGCTAAATCGTTCGGATTGGCAAAGGTAAAACCCTGAGGTAAGGCGACTTTGAATCGATCGGCTGTCACTTTCCAAAGTTCGTAAGTCATCCCTGGGTAAAAAGCCTGTACTTCTGCCCCTGGTGGGTTCTCGTATTTACGATCGGGCGATATTGGTACATTCGGCTTAAAACTGATGCACTCGGTTCGCTCTCCTGTCAGCGGATCGACTCCATGAAATGACATTCCACCATGCTTGTAAATAAGCTCGTACTTTTTCATCCATTTTTCTAGGAGCCGCCCGTCATTGCGTCGCTCATCTGGTGGCAGGGCAAAGAAAAAGCTATCAAGGCAACGATCACCTTCTGGTGTTAAAATTTCCTCCTCAGCCAAATGGCTGTCGATCCCTGATGCTGCTAGCTCTTTCTGTTGTTTTTCGTTAAAGTTAGACATAGTTTTTAATAAGCCCCTCGCCTCCGAGGGGCTTTGTGTTTTTGGTGGTAGATGGTTAATTTTTATTGGTCTTCGGTCTGTTTCGATAGCGGGTCTAAATCTTCTGAATCTGGTTCAAACTCTTCACCTCGATCGTATTCATGAATCCAATCGCAATCATCACAGAATGCAAATAGAAATCTGCCATGTTTAGGATGATGCGAGTTCTCTACACGCGCGTCATGGCTGCCACACCAATCACAAATAGTTGGTAAGTAATCAGGTATTGTCATATGTCCTCGAGCGTACCTAACGGATGATCTCCAGGGTCAGGTTCGTCTTCTGGTTCGCCACTAATTGAGACAAAATTAAGCGTCCCCCTTCTGAATTCTGAGTATTTGGCTATTCGATCGAGACCCACTAGTGTTGTGGTCAGTGCGTCACTGACTGAAACCCAAAAGCTGTCATAATAGCCATCCTTACAATCTTCTGCGACGTTCGACTGTATCTCTTGTTTAACTGCTTGTAGCCGATCGATGATCGGCAGAAGCTTATGAGCAAATTCTTTTGAGTTCATGTTAGTTCGATCTCATAGCAGTACGCTCTGGACTATGCGGTAAATCTGTCAATGTTTGCCGTCGCTTCTGGTGCGTGGCAACGATGACCGCCATCTGGACAAAATTTTTATAGTCAAGTCTGATTATTTTCCCCCCTTCATAGTCGGTGTTGTAGACTGCAAAATCGATAAATGCGCGGCACGTTGTCCCGTCCAGCATCTCGATCGAAATGTGTGAGTCATCCTCACTGAAATTTTTAGTCATGGGTAGATGCTGCTGATTATTGGGCGCATTGAGGGTCTTCGGCGGTGAGTAGGTCTGTGATACCCCCGTCATCTGTTGGGTCTTGACCATCGTGATTGCTTAATAGATCGAATAGCTCTAGTTCTATTGAATCAGCAAAGCTGGGGCTGAAGTTTTTGACTGTCTGATAAGCGATCGAGTGTTCTTGTTCGGTCTGAACGGTGATATCGATGTTGTAGGTCAACCTTGATCCATCCCTCATCGCGATCACTTCCTGCTTGATGATGTTACTTCTGGTTAAATGATTCATGCTTTTGTGTAGTAATTTGTAAGCCATAAGAATTAGTTCGGTTGCTGTGCTCATCCGATCAAGTCTTCTGGGTCTTCATCCTCGTCTTCATCGTCCTGGGTTTCACAAAGCATTGTATCGATGACTTGCTGGATAGGGATAAATAGATCCCCCATCGAGATCCGGTTAAGTTGTCTCTCTGCATTAAATTCATCATCTGTAGACAATACGATTGATATTCCTGCTTCAATGGTTGTATTGTCATTCATCTCGATGGTGAAGCTTCGCTTCATGTTGATTGAGTGCATTGGTTATTAGTGATTAAGTAAATTGAACATACGATCGATACCGCCAGGGGTGGATCGATCGTTTTTGTGTGGACATGTCTGGTGTGTCTAGTGACTTGGGTCGATCGAGTGTTGCA
>JANNDQ010000718.1:0-21078 GCA_031387965.1 Chamaesiphon sp. OTE_75_metabat_567 | reverse complement strand
CCCGTCAAAAAAGGTGAGCCAAGACAGCGGCTCACCTTTGGACGGGTTCCCCGTCAAAAAAGGTGAGCCAAGACAGCGGCTCACCTTTGGACGGGTTCCCCGTCAAAAAAGGTGAGCCAAGACAGAGGGGTTGGGGGTGAGGGCAAAATCTACGCTTCATACATCAATTCAGCAACGTCTGATCTCCTACCGATAGATTTGGCGTAATTGTTTAGTAGCTCGATCGATCGAAGCTACACTACCTGGATTGACTAATCCATAGTAGTCAAATACATAGACGCGATTATTTTTAGTCGCCTTTAGTCCTTTAAATAGGGGATTGGCTTTGATTTTAGTGATATCACTACCAGGGGCGTTAATGAGGATAATTACTTCAGGATCGATCGTCACTAGTTTCTCAGGTGACAGCGTCAGATAACCCGCAAATTGACTTTTGCCCTGAAGATCGGCGACGACATTTTTTACGCCAAATTGAGTGAGCAAGTCTCCTGCCCAACTTTTGCTATTGGGAGCGAGTAAGGGTTGGTCGCTAGCTAAAATCAGCGTAGAGGCTGTTTTAGTCGGTTTGGGCTTGAAATATCCTTGATAGGATTTTAGTAGGGTTGCTGGGTCAGCTTGCACGGTGCCAGCGAGGGTTTTGGTCAGACTTGCTAGGGTATCCCAGCGATCGACTTTAGTTGCCAATGTCGGAATCCCACTGCTAGTGAGTTGCGCTAAAACTTGATCGTGCATTCCGGCGGCACCGATGACTAGATCTGGCTTGAGGGCGACAATCTTTTCGAGATTGGGCGGGGTACGTCCCTCGGCAACGCGGGGTAATTGACTAAAAGCCGGATTGCTCTCTAGCAGCTTGCTGCCTGTAATACCGACTAGTCTAGTTGGACTGAGGCGGTGAATAATATCTGCACTCAGGGATGTGAGGGCGACTACTCGTTGGGCGTTGTTAACTTTAGCTGTGAGGTTATTGGCGGGGACTTTGACGGAGGGGCTGGTTGTCGCCGCCGGAGTTGTGGCGTTGGCTGGTTTAATTTCGAGCTTAGTTGGATTGCTCT
This sequence comes from Chamaesiphon sp. OTE_75_metabat_567, assembly GCA_031387965.1. GTDB lineage: Bacteria > Cyanobacteriota > Cyanobacteriia > Cyanobacteriales > Chamaesiphonaceae > Chamaesiphon. The sequence continues at coordinate 20,026 of JANNDQ010000718.1, read as the reverse complement.
TACAGCTACTCAGCCACAGTAAGCTACTCAAAATCAGCAGCCCACCGATGCCATACAGAGATAAAAAAGTTAGTTTTGAGCTGGTTGTTCGCATGATAATTGGTGGATGGTGAATGGTGAATGGTGAATGGTGAATAACTAAAATTTGATATAGCCGATTTTTCCGTCTTGTTTTACTAATGCTAATCCGTCAACTATTGGTTCAGCATAGTCAAATCTGGGTGTAACGATCGATTTACCCTGACAGTTAGCATAGCCATATTTCTTACCGAGTTTGACTACCATAGTGTTGGCTTGACATTGATTAGTCCATTCCCAGCGTGGTGAAGCAATCCAATTACCTTTGAGATCGATCGATCCATATTTTTTACCGATTTTCACTCTGGCACTACCATTTTGAAAGCTCCAGGCATTATCAAATTGGGGTGCAATGGCAATCTTGCCTGTGGTGGTAATAAATCCATATTTATCATTAACTTTGACCATTGCCAATCCTTCGGAAAAGTCTCGCCCCTCGGCAAATTGATTGGGGATGATTACCTTGCCTTGGAGATTGACAAAGCCGATTAAACCTGACGGTGAAATAACTTTTGCTAACCCATCACTAAATTGACCTGCTTCGGCAAATTGAGGCGTAATAATTATCTTACCCTGTCGGTCAATAAAGCCCCACTTGCCATCAATTTCTACAGCCGCTAATCCCTGATTAAAAGAGTCAGCAGCCGTAAATTGAGGAGTGATAACTATCTTACCCTGTCGATCGATAAATCCCCATTTACCATCAAGCTCTACTGCGGCAACAGACTCACTAAATCCCTGCGCTCGATCGAATCTAGTCGGAATAACTAGCCTCCCATCTGGTTGAATATAGCCCCAATGATCTTTTAATTCAACAGCCGCCAGTCCATCGCTAAAGTTATCAGCTTTAGTAAATTGAGCTGGAATGACAAATTCACCCGCTTTATTGATATAACCAACTTTACTGCTTGGAGTAGATTTTGCCCGCGCTAAACCAGCAACAAAATTGTCCGCGCTGGTAAATTGAGGTGAAATGATAAAGGTAAAATTTTGACCAGATGTGTCTGAAACTGAGTTAGAATTTTCGACTTTTGATGAATTTGGTGCCGCCGCAGCTCTAGCGACAAAAATGGTGAGTGATAAATATATTCCAGTTGCAAATAGAGCGGTGAATTGACGCAAGCGGTTGTCGATTAGGTTAGCTTTAGATATTGGCATCAGTTTGATAAGTAGGGGGACATAATTAAAGTGACGATGACGGAATTGCCCTCACCCCGCCCTCGCCTCCGGCTCTGGCTCCCCTCTCCCAAAATTGGGAGAGGGGTTGGGGGTGAGGGCAATTCGATCGATTAAAATCTAATCCCCAAACTAGCTGCAACATTAAATCCTGGCTGAGTATACAAATCCAAGATTCGACTATTTGCTGCCAATCCGCGCACGTCAGAGGATTGGTAATATTTAGTATTGAAAATATTGAATAAGCCAATATTAAAAGTGGTATCTGGCGAGAAATTGTAATAGCTCAAAAGATCGAAGGTAGTGTGTGCAGGTGTCTTGAATCCTGTGGGGGTAGTATTCCGATCTTTGGCACTAACTAGGGTAGTAATTAATTCAGTCCCCCATTGATTATCACTCGATCGATACCGCAATCCTACCACTGCCTTGAATGGATCGATCGAATCCAGCGGCTGATTAGTTTGGAGGTTGTTGCCATCGGTAAGAGCAGCACTAGCTAGCAGGCTAAACCCACCAGGTTGCTGACCAAATTTATATTCACCTTTAGCTTCTATCCCTTTAATTTCTGCGCCTTTAATGTTCTGAGCTTGAAATTGATTGAGCGTTTGACCGTTGATGGGCACGGTGCCAATTTGGACAGTATCAATAAAGTTGTCATAGCGATTGAAGAAGCCGACTAAACTGCCTTTAAAATTGGCTCCATTTGTCTTCACTCCTAGTTCAAAACCATCGCCTGTTTCTGGCTTGAGATTGACATTGGGAATTGCTGTGTAGAGCTGGGCGAAGTTAGTAAATGAAATTGACGCATCATCATAGGGTGGACTCCGAAATCCTCGCGCATATTGAGCTGTAATTGAGGTTTCAGGCGTAAGTTTATAGACAACACCAATCTTTGGTGAAACCGCTGAAGCAGTTAATTCTCTAATATCGTCAATCCGCCCACTCAATACCCCCACTCGCCGGAAATCAGCATCATTTGAGTTGGGATTGAGGTTGTAATAATCATAGCGAACTGAAGGAATGACGCTCAGTTGACCATTTCCAAACTCGATTTCATCTTGAAGATAGATTCCTAGCCGAGTAGTTTTTGTGGGTGGAAAAGTGCGATTGGGAAAGGCTTCGCCGCCGACGGTTTTAGTTTGGGCACCTGTAGTGAGATTAACTTGAGTGTTGTCTCTGGCTCTAACTGTATCTGTGACGTTGACATCTACTCCATATACGAGTTTCTGGCGAATATTGTCACCGCCGAGATTGGTTTCGAGCTGAACATCGCCGCCGAAAATACCCTGGCGAAAAGTATTGAACGGATTTCGTCGCTGCTGAGAGGCTCCGGCGGCACTGGTAATTGTCCGCAAGTCAGTAGAATCTTCAGTCGTATTGGCGTTCTGATAATAGATATTCGATTTGAGTTTCTGGACTCCGCCACCTGTGGGATTGCTATAGTTGTAGCCGAGGCTGACGCGCCCGCGAGTATTATTGTCGTCGGCTGTCTGACTAGTGCGGGTGACTGTCTGCCCAGGCGCACCTGGAATCGGCCCTAAGCTACTATTAACTGTAGTGAGTGTCTTTCTGTCGAATAGCTCTCCAGTGAACACGAGCTGATTTTCAGGATTGATTTGGTAGGCAATTTTTCCCACCACGTTGTTACCTCTAATCTTTTGCGGATTGGGTGCGATATTACCAAGATTGCTAGTTTCCCGTCCATCCTGACGGGTGTAACAAAATGAGGTGCTGAAATTATCGCGTTTATTAGCGAGAACGAGACTCTCGCTCAAATTACCGTTTGCTCCGGTAGCCGTTACCTTCACCTGTTGACTAACATTCCTACCTTGGAGATAATCTTCAGGATCTTTGGTTGTATAGGCAACTACCCCACCGAGAGCATCACTCCCATACAGGCTAGATGCCGACCCCCGTAAGATTTCCACCCGCTTGAGACAATCAAAATCGACCTGATTACGATTGGTATTCGTCATCCCCAGAATGTCTGGTAGTCTAATGCCATCGATGAGCATCAATACCCGATTGCCCTCAATCCCCCGAATATTAACGCTGCCATTTCCCGCTCTGACGGGGCGATTGTCTACAGATATTCCTGGCTCATACCGGACAGTATCACCCAAATTGCGGACAAAATTGCGATCGAGATCCTGTCGCTCCTGTACCGAAATAGTACTCGGAGAATCTTTAATCGCCCGACGGGTACGAGTACCGAGAACCGTGATTTCTAGCTCCGCTTCTGCTTCTGGCTCTGGATTTGCAGTGGGAATATTAACTTGTGAAACTAGTTGAGCTGGTAACTGTGGCTCAATTACAGACGGTTCGATCTTAGTCTGGCTCCAGCCAACTGATGCCGATAATAGCCAGAGGCTATTGCCAAGGAGTAAGTAACGCTTCATGATGGAGATAATGATTTTTTTAGGCTGGGTAAAGTGTGTCCAAATGCCTGACTTAGTTTTGAGGTAGCTGGGCGTACTATATCCACTTTTATCACTAATCTACACCAGTTGATAATTATTATCAACTAAATTAAACAAATCACGACATCCTAGTGGGAATTCACACCCTACGCGATATTTTATATTTAATTACGCCCATCTACTTAGTACCTGCTAATGGGCAAATCTGTAGTCCGATAGGTGTATCAATAATCGCCACATCTACGCCGAATACCTCAGCAATCACTTCAGCGGTGATTACCGTTTCAGGAGTGCCCACCGCAATCAGTGAACCATCCTTGAGCATCGCGAGCCTATCGCTGTAGCGGATCGCCAAATTCAGCTCGTGGAGTACGGTGATAATTGTCAATCCTTGCTGCTGCTGGAGATCCTTGAGCAGGGAGAGCAATTCGAGTTGATAGCGGAGATCTAGATAGGTAGTCGGCTCGTCGAGCAAAAGCACACGCGGGTTCTGCGCCAGAGCCAGAGCTAGAAATGCCCGCTGACGTTCGCCGCCAGAGAGATCCTCTACCGATCGATCTGCAAACTCAATTACTTGTGTTAGACTCATGGCTCGCTCGACTTGAGATCGATCGAGTGCCGTTAGCTCCCACTGATACCAAGGTTGATGGGGAGTCCGCCCCAAACTGACTAATTGCTGCACTGTTAAGCCACTGGGTACCGTCTGCTGTTGGGGCAAGAGAGCCATTTTTTGGGCGACAACATTTGGCTGTTCGGTGTGAATTGCCTTGCCATCGAGCCAGACAATCCCTTGCTGGGGTTTGAGCAGACGACTGAGCAGTTTGAGCAGGGTAGATTTACCAGAACCGTTGCCACCCAAAAGACTCAGCCATTCACCGCGATCGAGTTGGAGGTTTAATTGATGGATAATCGATCGAGCCTGATAGCCGCCAGTCAGATTCTCAGCGATTAATAGAGATTGATTCATTTAGATGAAAGTAAGTTTCATTAATAGAGAAAGCCGTATGTCTTGTCTTGGGGTTTAATCCAATTTTTTGATTAGCAGTTGCTATAAGACATCAATAGCTAAATTCGACTAGATTGACGTTGATATAGTAACCAAATAAACACAGGAGAGCCGCATAGAGCTGTCACTACACCCACAGGAAACTCCACAGATCCAATTCGAGCCAATAGATCCGCCAACGTCAATACCAGTGCCCCACCGACCGCCGATAGCGGCAATAGCCAGCGATAATCATTACCCACCAGCATCCGAATCCCGTGGGGGACAATCAGCCCAATAAATCCAATCAAACCCGCTACACTCACCGCACTCCCAGCGAGCAAACTGGCCACAAGTCCGATTGACAGTCGAGTCTGTACCAATGATACACCCAAACTCATCGCCAACTCATCTCCCAAACTCAGCAGGTTGATCGATCGACCCAGCACACACCCCGCTAATAACCCTAAAATCACGTAAGGAGCCGCCACTTGGACAGTTGACCAACCGCGCCCATTTAGACTACCCACCAGCCAATTTAACGCCGACTGGAGCCGACTTTCATCGTTGAGTAGCAGCATCATCGTCTGCATCGCCCCAAATAGCGAACTAACTGCAATCCCTGCTAATACCAACCGCTCGGCGGTAATCGTCCCCGCACGGTAGCCCAATATATAGACAATTGCCGCAGTCCCCATCGCCCCCAACCACGCACCTAGAGGGAGATATACCGAAGCAATCGAAAAGGTAATACACCCGATCGCCACCAGCCCCGCACCAGCGGAAATCCCCAGTACAAAGGGATCTGCCAGACTATTTCGCAGCATCCCCTGCAATAAACCACCCGACATTCCCAATGCAGCTCCTACCAGTACCGCCGCCAAAATACGCGGCAATCGCAAATCCCAAATAATCGTCTGATTTTGCGCTAAACCCTGATGTCCCAAAGCTTGCCATACTTGTGCGAGGGTCAGAGGTACAGAGCCTTGACAGAGTGAGAATAACATTCCGATGACTAAAGTTATCCCCAATCCTACTGTAACTGCGAGGTTGTAATTGAGTTTAGGGCGAACTAACCGTGAGGAATGAGTGATAGATCGATCGTTGTTCACGTAAGTTAACTTGAGTGAGTTAGGGTTAATTAATAGTTATTAATTATGACCGAAGTTAACGATCGTAATCAGCTAACCTTTGATGCGATGAAATTGTCAGTCGGCGTGCTTTAATTTACTTGCAAATTTCTGAATAGGGGCATAACTCATGGAGATATACTCCGCTGTTGACGTAGGATAATCCACGCGATAATCGGTGTCCCAATTAGAGCAGTAACTGAATTAATCGGCACTACAGAGCGTCCTCCAGGCATCTGAGCGATAATATCAGCCACTAGCGCGAAACTTCCCCCCACAAGGCTTGCAGCCGGAAATAGCCAGCGCAGATCGGACGTTTTTAATAATCCCCGACAGAGATGGGGTACAGATACGCCGATAAAAGCGATCTGACCACAAAAAGCGAGTGAAGAGCTAACCAGTACGAGTAGGCGTAACCGCTTGATCGAAATCCCTAGACTTTGAGCTTGGGTTTCTCCCAATAGTAACGGATTAAGTGACGGCGCGACGAGGATTGCCAGGATCAAACCGCTCAAAATACCGATACTCATTATCGGCAACTGCTCCCATGTCACCCCACCAAAACTACCATTTTTTAATATCGGCGGTTGTTGATTAATTTTTGGTGGTGCTGGATGAATTGGCATCCATTCTCGATCTTCGATCGATTCAGTAGTCGTTTTTTCATGCATAACTTAATAGCTAGTTGGTGGGGACAGAAACCCGACTTTTTCAAAGCCAGGAATATACCAAGTCCCCCGACTATCAAACCCAGAGAAAACAGTCGGTTTGTTTTTTGCTTGTTGGGCGATTTTAGCGATCGCATTATATCGACTTTCCATCTGGCTAAATACTCGCTTGGCTTCAGTCTCCCGATTGAAAAATAGTGCCATAAACTTCAACCACTCTGCCCTACCTAATGGGGACGACTCCATATATTCAGCAATAATCGCCACGGGTAAACCTGCTTCGATTAATTTGGGATGACTATCAGATTTTGGATTGCCCACTCCGTAAGTAGTAACTAGTTCAGGTTTGATTTCTAGGACTTTCTCGACATTAGTATTACTGCTTCTGCCGACTTCTTGTAGTTTTTCAGCTTTGATTTTCGCGAGGACACTGGGCGTATTAATTTGGTTGAAATCGCTGACACCGATTAATCGATCGACTGTGGTGATTTTGACTGTCGTTGGCAAGCTGATAATAATCCACAAACTAGATAACTTACGAGCAATGTAGATCGCCAGAATTGAATTTTACTCGATCGATAGCGTCTCATTCTCTTCCTCAATTTCACGATACTTTCTAATTCTGATGCTGCTAACTGCTGTTCTAGAGCCGCATGTACCGATTTCCAATCACGTCCAGCATTGCAACGAGTGGATTTACATACCGATAGATATGGACGATTCAAAGGATTGGATTGATATGGAATATCTACTGTTCCCAATACATAAATCTGGCGCAATTTATCGTATAGTCCTAACTTAGCCAGATCAGGTTTATGTTCTGGCAATAAATCCTCATCTGCTCCAAGAAAAGCATTGGGTAAAATATTGTCATCATCTTTTCGCCACCACCATTCCAGAATTGAATTCCCCAGCTTCGTGCCTCACCATCAGCATTCAATCTTCGGGATAAGGCGGCTCGACTAATTCGTCGCACTTGACGTAAATGTTCGGGAGTGCGCCCAGTTGCACCGCCTTGATTTTCAGCGACACACAAATGCATATGCCATCCTTCAGTTACCACCGTCAGATAGCCATCATAAATCCGACAAACCTTTGGTGCGGCGGTAAATTCTAACTCCAAAACGCTTCCATCTACCATGTGCCCCAAGCCCACTTCTTGCCAGTGTTTTTGAAACAATGAATGTAGCAGTGGACTGAGGACATTTAGATCTGTGGGAAAATCTTCATATTCAATTGAATTACCATTATAGGTATCCTCCCGCTCGACTTTTGCCAGTGGTGTAACTCGACGTTTAAAAGTTGCAACTGTCATATATTATCCTCTCTAAAATTTCCAGTCTATCCCAGTTCTAAATGTCCTGCCCGCATCAGGGAAACCAGCAAACAGCTCATACCGTTGATTAAATATGTTTTGAACACTAGCATTGAGATTTAGGCTTCGATCTGCATTGAGCGGCGCGACTAAATTAGCATCAAAACTAGTAAATCCAGGTAAAAATTCAACATTTTTATTCTCATGCCCCTACCGATGGCAGCTTAAATGTTTATGGGTATCTCAATACTCGGAATGACACCAAGTACGCCTTTTTTGAGTCGTTCGGGACGCTCTGACCATTCTGGTGCAAGCTAATGATAACTATTTGCAAGTTAGCTGAATCATAATTATCGTTACGACAGCAAAGCATACCCAGAGTACGCTTTGTTGTTTACCTGCTAAACTGGCAAAAATTTGATATTATGATAATGGTTATCATTCCTGCAATAATGATTCATCCCAGATTGATATGTCACCAGTCTCCCAGCCACTACCGCCCGCACTCGATCGAATTATCCACCGTTTCCAACAGATATCGGAATCAAAACGGCGGTATGAGTACCTGCTCCACTTTGCCAAACGTCTTCCGGCGTTCCCCGCAGACCAGAAAATCCCTGAGAATCGAGTTAGCGGCTGTGCATCGCAAGTTTATGTGATTGCGACGGTTGAGGCGGGTAAGGTCAGCTTTCAGGCTGATTCTGATGCTCAGATCACGAAGGGACTAGTGGGTTTATTGGTAGAAGGATTGAATGGGTTGACTCCGATCGAAATTATGGAATTAACACCACATTTTATTCAGCAAACTGGACTAGATGTCAGCCTGACTCCTTCTCGTGCAAATGGTTTTTACAACATTTTCCAGATGATGCAAAAGCGGGCATTAGTTTGTCACTTGACAGAGACTTATGCACAAAGTTAAAGGTTGAAATATATTACTGTTTAATTTAAGAAATCTGCATGACTCAAACGATCGCGCATCCAGCCATAGCCACACTCGAAGTTCCCAAGCGGGGAATGCCTGTAACGATTATTACTGGTTTTTTAGGTAGTGGTAAAACTACCCTACTAAATCATATTCTCAGCGATAGACAGGGATTGAAAGTCGCAGTATTAGTCAATGAATTTGGCGATATCAATATCGATAGCCAACTGCTGGTATCGATCGATGAAGGGATGGTAGAGCTGAGTAATGGTTGTATTTGTTGCACTATTAATGAGGATTTAGTTGATGCAGTCTACAAGGTATTAGAGCGAGAAGACAAGGTTGATTACATGGTGATTGAGACTACTGGAGTAGCCGATCCGCTGCCGATTATCTTGACATTTTTGGGGACAGAGTTGCGGGATATGACGCGATTGGATTCGATCGTCACGATGGTAGATTCTGAGACGTTTACCCCCGAACACTTTGATAGTGAAGCAGCATTTAAGCAGATTACCTATGCTGACATTACGATCTTAAATAAAACCGATTTGGCAAGTGATGCACAAATCCTCAAAGTGGAAACTTATATCAAATCGCTGAAAGAAGGTGCCAGAATTCTGCACAGCGAACATGGAAAAGTGCCTCTCAATCTAGTGCTAGATGTCGAGTATAACAATCCCAATGATTATGCAGCGTTAGTTAAAGAAGAGATAGAACAAACTGAGCAAGATAATCACAAATATCATGCTCACGAACACGCTAGCCACAGCTCTCATGATGCTCATCAACACGAACATGCACATGCACATGAAAAACACGATCATCATAATCACGATCATCATGCTCATGAACATCATCATCACCATTCCAGCCATTTAGATAATGATGGATTTGTGTCGATCGCATTTGAGGCAGATCGCCCCTTTGATGTCAAGAAATTCGAGACATTCTTGCAAGTACATTTACCTTCAGAAGTCTTCCGCGCTAAGGGAATTTTGTGGTTTACAAACAGTGAAGATCGGCATATTTTTCAACTCAGCGGTGCGCGGTTCAATCTCAATGGTGAGCCGTGGCAAGCTGATCCCAAAAATCAGCTCGTGTTCATCGGGCGCGATCTAGATGCCGATAATCTTCGGCAACATTTGACAGATTGCTTTGCTTAGTCTCTAGTAATACAGTAGGGGCAATTCATGAATTGCCCCTACTGTATTGCTAGCCAACTTTTATACATTCAACCTAACATCTAAAAATGACATTATCAATCTCACCTGACGACATCCGTAAGCAACTTATTAGTACTGAGTCTAAGTCTCCCGTTTCTGAGGAAGAAATGCGTCAAGCAGTCAGGACATTGCTAATTGGACTAGGCGAAGATCCCGATCGAGAAGGACTGCTTGATACACCAAAACGAGTCGTCAAAGCTCTTAAATACCGCACTTCTGGCTATAATCAATCCCTAGATGAATTGCTCAAAGGAGCAGTATTTCATGAAGATGCAAATGAGATGGTATTAGTGCGAGACATCGATTTATTTAGCTCTTGCGAACATCATATTTTACCGATTATTGGACGCGCTCATGTGGCGTATATTCCCAATGGCAAGGTAATTGGTTTGTCTAAAATCGCGCGGATTTGTGAAATGTATGCCCGCCGTTTGCAGGTGCAAGAGCGGTTAACTTCCCAAATTGCTAATGCAATTCAGGGGCTGTTGAAGCCACAAGGGGTGGCGGTAGTGATCGAAGCAACGCACATGTGTATGGTAATGCGCGGGGTGCAAAAGCCTGGTTCTTGGACGGTGACGAGTTCGATGCAGGGTGTGTTTGCTGATGACGCTAAAACTCGTCAGGAATTCATGGATCTCATCCGCCATCGAGCATCTTTTCATTAGATTGAATTGCTGCGGGGATCTACCCACCCGCACTATAAATGTGCTGCTCTACGGGCACCCCTCCAAGGCTACCGTGTATACACAAGTCCGTTTGAGTTGATGCGTAGATCTAAATCCCCCAACCCCCTTGGAAAGGGGGCTAAGATCCGGATCTTAGTCCCCCTTTTCAAGGGGGATTTAGGGGGATTTAGGGGGATTTCTAGGATTTTCGCTTCTAACTAGAGATGTGTATATACGGTAGCCTCCAAGGAGGGAATTTCCCCTTTACCCTTTGGGAAGGGGTGCCGATTGCAGGCAGCAATAATATCTATTTTTAGTATTCAACTCAATCCCTTCCCGCTCAAGTAATAGACATTTGTAATTCACCATCCACTATGCACTATCCACCATTCACTCACCACACTAGAGTCTAATTTTTCACTGGGAAGAAATTATTTATGCTAGACACACTTGATGCACCACCGCAGAAGTTGCCTGTCACGATCGTGACGGGATTTTTGGGTAGCGGTAAAACTACGCTGCTCAATCATATCATTCAAAACTTTGAGGGCTACAAGGTTGCTGTTTTAGTAAATGAATTTGGTGATATTAATATCGACAGTCAACTATTGATCAAAGTTGGCGGTGATGACGATGACAAAAACATGATCGAATTGACGAACGGCTGTATTTGCTGCACAATCAATGATGATTTTGCTGATGCTGTCTATCGGATCTTAATTAGACGAGAGCGAGTTGATTATCTGATCGTTGAAACAACTGGTATCGCTAATCCACTACCGATCGCACTGACTTTTCTGGGCACTGATTTACGAGATTTTACCCATTTAGATTCGATCGTTACTGTTGTCGATGCGGAGACTTTTACACCAATAGAACATTACAACAGTGATGTGGCGATCGATCAAATCTTTTGCGGTGATATTATCGTATTGAATAAAACCGATTTAGTCTCTCACGAAAGAGCAAATAAAACAGAAGACTTTTTGCGATCGGTTAAAGAAGGGGCAAGGATTCTGAGATCGGAGCATAGTAAAGTTCCACTGTCACTGCTGCTCGATACCAATCTTTCCGATCCGGATTTTCTAGACAAGGCGATGGCAGATATTGAGGTAGATTCTCAGCATCTCAAGAATGACGGATTCATGTCAATCTCCTTTCAGAGCAATCGCCCGATTGTGCTCAAAAAGTTTCAACAATTTCTCGATTATCAACTACCAGAAAATGTGTTTCGGGCGAAGGGAATTCTTTGGTTTGAGGATAGTCCCTTTAGGCATCTATTTCAACTCAGTGGTAAACGCTTCTCGATCGATGATAGTGAATGGATCGATCCACCAAAAAATCAAATGGTATTAATCGGGCGTAAGCTCGATAAAATTTCTCTACTTCAGAGATTGAATGAATGTTTAGCAAAGTAACAAATATGAACTCAAATTTACTGTGGATTGAACAACTAAAATTTAATGAAAATGGTTTAATTCCCGCAATTGCCCAAGATTATCAGGATGGGGCAGTGTTGATGATGGCATGGATGAATAAGGAATCAATTCAGCAAACATTAGCCACCAAAGAAGCCCACTACTGGAGTCGATCTCGTGCCGAACTGTGGCACAAGGGGGCAACTAGTGGGCACATTCAAATAGTCAAGTCTGTTTACTATGATTGCGATGCAGATACTTTATTGTTGAAGATCGAACAGGTGGGTGATGTTGCTTGTCATACAGGGGCAAGAAGTTGCTTTTTTCATGAAGTATTAGGGACTTAATCCCACGTCTTTGCACAGCCAATATTTACCATGAGCATCACAATCTACAGCACATTAACTCGCACCAAGCAGCCATTTACCACCCTTAAGTCAGGGCAGGTTACTATGTATTGCTGTGGCATAACTGTGTATGATGATTGCCATTTAGGTCATGCTAGATCTTATATTGGCTGGGATGTGGTGCGACGGTACTTGCAATGGCGCGGTTATCAGGTGCGCTATGTCCAAAACTTCACGGATATTGATGACAAGATTTTGAATCGGGCTAAGGCGGAAAATAGCTCGATGGAAGTGATTGTCGATCGATACATTGCGGCTTATTTTATAGACATGCGACGGTTGAATATTCTCGATGCTGATGAATATCCCCGCGTCACCGAACATATTCCCGCCATTCACGAGCTGATCCGAGATCTAGAAGCTAAAAGCTATGCCTATGCGGTTGATGGCGATGTCTATTACAACGTCAGCAAGTTTGAGGAGTATGGCAAACTGTCTGGGCGAAAATTGGAGCAGATGCAAGCGGGAGCGGGGGGACGAGTCGATCCCCATGACTCAGAATCGAAGAAACAAAACCCGTTCGACTTCGCGCTGTGGAAGGCTGCCAAGCCCGACGAACCCGCCTGGGATTCGCCTTGGGGCAAAGGTAGACCTGGCTGGCATGTCGAGTGTTCAGCGATGATTCGGGCGCGGCTAGGGGAAAGTATCGATATTCATGGCGGTGGCGGCGATCTGGTATTTCCGCACCATGAGAATGAAATTGCTCAATCAGAAGTGTTGACGGGTAAGCCCTTGGCGAATTATTGGCTACACAATGGCATGGTGACGGTGAATGGGGAAAAGATGTCTAAATCCCTGGGCAACTTCACCACGATTCGCGATTTGCTGGATGGGAAATGGGCGGGGTGCCCACATCAAATCGATCCGATGGCGATTCGGTTATTTGTCCTCCAAGCCCATTACCGCAAGCCGTTAGATTTTACTGAAATGGCAATTACGGCGGCTGAGAATGGCTGGCAAACTCTCCAGGATGCTTTGACTTTGGATTGGCAAAAGATCGACCTTACTTTCGATCGAAGTTCGGGAGATTTTGATGCAAATGCGCTTAACCAATTTCAGGCGGTGATGGATGATGATTTTAATACAGCGGCTGGGTTGGCGGTGTTATTTGAGCTAGCTAAATCGCTCAAACGAGAGTTTAATTTGCGCTGTTATGAGAGCTTGCAGGAATTATCAGAGGTTCAATTACAGCAAAAATCACAGACATTAATTCAGCTAGCTCAGGTATTTGGCTTGGAGGTTCAAGCGCAGGCACAGCCTGAATTAGCGGTCGATCCAATTTGGATCGAATCACGCTTGCAACAACGGCAACAAGCACGAGCCGAAAAACGTTATGGGGAAAGCGATCGAATTCGTGATGAACTACTAGCAGTGGGGATTACACCAATCGATCGACCCGATGGACAAATCAGGTGGGAACGATCAATATAATTTAATCTAGAGGACTTATTACGCCTTTACCACCACGATTTAAAACATGGGTATAAATCATTGTGGTTTTGACATCTTTATGTCCTAACAGTTCCTGGACAGTGCGAATATCATAACCATTTTGCAGTAAATGAGTAGCGAAACTATGACGGAAAGTATGACAGGCAACTTTTTTGGCAATACTGGTAGACATCACTGCTCGTTTAAGAGCTTTTTGTAGCCCACTCTCATGTAGATGATAACGACATAAAATACCATTTTCAGGATTTTTAATCATAGTTCCACTCGGAAAGATAAATTGCCAAATCCATTGGCGATCTGCATTAGGGTATTTCCGATTTAAGGCAAAGGGTAAGTAAACCGAACCATATCCTGAATTCAAATCTTGCTGATGTCGGTCGCGAACCTTTTGTAACTGAGCTTGTAAAGGCTCAATTAAGGTTTCTGGCAACATTGTTACTCTGCTTTCATTTCCTTTTGCATCTCTAACTACTATCTGTTTATGTCCAAAATCAATGTCCTTAATACGAAGACCTAATCCTTCATTTAACCGCAAACCGCTACCATATAGTAGCTGGATTAAAATTTTGTACTCGCCAGATAGCTGCTGAATAATTACCCTAACTTCTTCTGGTGTGAGAACTGTTGGTAGATAACGAGACTGCTTGGCTCTAATAGCATCAATCGGCTCTTCAAATTCTTGACCGAGAACGACTTTGTATAAGAATAGTAGAGCACTTAATGCTTGATTTTGGGTAGATGCCGCAACTTTATCTACAACGGCTAAATGCGTCAAGAATGACTCTATCTCAGCAACTCCCTGCTTGGTGCAACGCACGCTGAGGAAACCTCAGCGCGATTGCATCCGCTTTCTTGGGGATGCCGCTTATTGTGAAAGAAGATGTATCGCTTAATCCACTGAACATAGGTTTCTTCTGTTCGATATGAATAATGCTTGAGTCGAATAGCGTCCCTCACTCGATCTAGCAATTTTTTCTTGGGTGGCTCTTCAATGGTCATTGACTTGATTTGCGACAAATATTAATATTGTTTACAAATAATACTAAATTCTACAATATCCTCTCTACGGCGATTAGACTGAACATGTTCAGCCTAATCGCCCAATTTAGGCGTGTTATGTGGACAAATGTCCATCTAATCACCCTTTTACCCAGTATTTAGATGGACATTTGTCCATCTAAAAGTCCCTAATGGGGGTATTAGACTGAATCTGTCAGTCTAATAAATAGTTGTACCGCTCGAATTGCTGGTCAGGGAAGAGTAAACCTCACTAATTGGGCAGCCATACTTCACACTTGAGTTGGACTGAGGTTTTGGTTAGGCAAGGGTTCAAAACTATCCAGTCAAGATTTGATGTGTATGTGTGAGTGGGGAATCAAAAACTATCAGCCGCAATGGAGTCATTCAGCCACAGAGCTATTGGAATTAATAGCTCAAATTCCTCTGATTGGGTGTCAAGTTCAATCCTTGTGGAGTTTGTGGGATGAGGAAAGTGACGAGTGGTTTAGTGACGCTCCTGTAGTTATCTGTATACAGGAAAAGCAGCTTGAGTTTTGTGCTAATAAGCTAGATGAATTTTCATTTTCGTTAGATTCAATTGACTTAAATGTTCCAGTATATTGGTGTGGGGATGAAGATCCTAATACGAAATCGTTCCAATGGGTTCAGCAGAAAAATCTTGAGTTCAGGGATCTAGTAGGAAAATTGATCACGGGAATTGAGATTGTAGAATCTTGTATGAAAAAAGATATGCAAACTTTTCTGGGCCTAAAATCGTTGATACTTGCAGGTATTGCCTTGCAGTTTCAGGATGAGCGTCTTGAAATTCTGAATGGGTTAGACTGTAACCTCCTGTCTCGAAATCAGAAGACTGATGAGAGATTAAAATATACTCAGGTTGCGGCGCAGTACAACAACGCTGTTGCAACGGACTGACAAGGTTGATCGGTGTGATATCAAATCTCATCGACAGCCGCTGAACAGCAACGTTAGACCTCACATAACAGGGTAAAAGCGAGGCGATCAGTGAAAATCAAGATTGACGATCTTTCTGGCTCTGAGATTGCTCAGTTTCTTGAAGAGCATATCAGAGAAATGAAGTCCGTTTCGCCTCCAGAAAGTAAGCACGCCCTTGATTTAGAAGGGTTGAGAAAACCGGAGATCACATTTTGGACGGTTTGGGATGAGAGTGGCTTGATTGGCTGCGGCGCAATCAAAGAATTAGATACAAATCATGCCGAAATCAAGTCGATGCGTACAAGCGCATCCTGTCGCGGCAAGGGCATTGCGTCAATGCTCCTTCAACATCTTTTGAACGAAGCGAAACTACGAGGTTATCGGCGTATTAGTCTAGAAACTGGCTCGATGCCCTTCTTTGAACCAGCACGTAAGTTATATGCAAAATACGGTTTTGATAACTGTGCGCCTTTTTCTACATACAGGGAAGACAGAAACAGCGTTTTCATGACTAAAGAGCTGTGATTCTGATGATAGGATTGAAAAGTATAAGCATCAATCTTCCAGTTCTAAATGCCCTTACCCCAAGTCGTTATTGATACCAATGTCATTGTTGCTGGGTTGAGATCTAGACGTGGTAGTGCATTTCAACTGTTATCACTCATTGATACAGAACAATTTGATATTCACTTGTCAGTACCTCTAGTATTGGAATATGCAGAAGTTTTGCTACGAGAGCTACCCAATCTCTATCTAAATCGTTATGAAGTCGATGACCTAATTGACTTCTACTGTGCCGTGGGCGTGCCTCATGAAATTTTCTTCCTTTGGCGACCATTCTTGCGCGACCCAAAAGATGAAATGGTACTGGAGCTTGCAGTCAAGGCAGGCTGTGAGAGTATAATTACATATAACACCCGTGACTTTGCAGGCGTTGAGCAGTTTGGTTTAGAGCTACTTAAGCCTTCAGAATTTTTACGCTTGATAGGAAAGCTGCCATGAGTATTGTTCAAGTTCAAATTCCTGACTCACTACAGAAAAGTCTGTCTGATCTTGCCGATCGTGATGGAATCTCTATTGACCAGTTTATATCTACTGCGATCGCGGAAAAGCTCTCAGCTTTGATGACAGAGAATTATCTAAAGGATCGAGCTAAAAGAGGTAATCGGGCGAAGTATGAAGCGATTTTAGCAAAAGTTCCAGATGTGGAGCCAGAAGAATATGACAGGATGCCGACTGTCTAACAAGCCCGTTGCACGCCGACCGTATTGAGTTTCTTAGTTAAGCCCGAAAAATTACTGGCGGCGGGTGAACGGGAACGTTAGACCGACTGAAATCTGGATATCGTTTCAATTAGCTAGACAG
Organism: Chamaesiphon sp. OTE_75_metabat_567; assembly: GCA_031387965.1. Classification (GTDB taxonomy): domain Bacteria; phylum Cyanobacteriota; class Cyanobacteriia; order Cyanobacteriales; family Chamaesiphonaceae; genus Chamaesiphon. The sequence goes on along the minus strand of JANNDQ010000718.1, from coordinate 2,840 downwards.
ACGGGAATCCCCACAGCATACCGTTTCGGTTGGTGTGGGATGAAAGGCAGGCGAGTTGACGATTGCCTGTCCTGCAAGACTGGTAAGCTCTGCGCCCAGAAGCAGGGCAGGGCATGAGAAAACGAGCAGCAGGCTTGTTTTCTCATGATAGAATACTGATAGATCAAAGAATAACAATCTGGGTCTAATTTCGCACCTAAACAACTGAATATATGGGGTTTTGTAGGGAATTTGGCTTTTGGGTTAAAACCTCCTGCAAGTAAAATATTCAAGGTACGTAGGTACTTGGATTTCTTTTTAAGAGCCAGAGTGGGGCGGGTCGCATTCCTCACTATAAAATGCCGTAGCGGGAAAACTTTTGGAGTACCGCGAAGGAAGATCTTGATATCCTTAACAGGACTCAGATGCCTACACTATACCGCTTCGGTTGGTGTAGGAGCGTCACTAAGAACTCATGAGTAAAGTTGCGATGTACAGCCCCATACAGGATGGCATAGACAAATCAGTTCGATCCGTAAAGTTTTCAGAAGCGCAGCCGCCCAGCAGCCTCGCTGGACTAGTCAATTGCTTTTGGGAACTCAAAACAATCACCGATTTACCAGAAGATTTCCACTACCATGCATTGCCCGATGCTTGTGTGAATATTTTGTTCAACCAAATAGAAACGACCATCGCGGGAGTCACAGCACTTCGTACCAAGGCTGAAGTATTGAACCTAGGCAAATCATTCCAATATGTTGGCATTCAGTTTTATCCTGGGGTATGGCAGGGTAACAAGGAAGAGATCGTCGATTGCTATGTCGGGACACCTTATTTGGGAAACTTGCCCCTGATACAAGTCAGCGAAAAAATCGCAGAACTGGATTTCGATCGTAAATTGCCAATTCTTGCAGAATTAGTTCAGTGGTTTCTCAAAGAGCAATTGATCGCAGTTAATGTTGTAACAGAGAAAATTCTTACACAGCTCGATCGAATCCACACAGTGGCAGACATGGCAAGACTGACAGAATTGTCGCCTCGTCAACTTCAACGAATACTGAACCGAACGACTGGCTTATCGCCACACGATCTGCTGAAGGTCTTGCGTGTGCAGCAGTCCTTCAAAAAACACTACCTTGAATTGTACGCAGACCAGTCGCACTATATTCATTCATTTCGCAAAGTCACAGGTTACACACCCGCCAAGTACATCGCCAAGTTTGATGTCTGATTTCTACAATACAAGCAGCAACGTGCGGGCTTATAGTGGTTACTTTACCATCAACTTTGGAGAATGCTATGGAAAAGCCTAATGCGATCGGCTGGTTTGATATTTACGTAGAAGATATGGATCGAGCGGTTACGTTTTATGAGAGCGTATTTGAGCAGAAGCTGGAACAGATTGTTGATCCGACTGGCGAAACCCAAATGATGAGCTTTCCGGCAAATATGCAAGCGTATGGTGCATCGGGTGCTTTAGTAAAATCGAACCATTCTCGCCCGGGAATCGGTGGCACGATGGTTTACTTCAGTGTTGCAGACTGCTCTGTACAAGAGTCCCGAATCATTGGTGCAAAAGGCAAGATCGTCAGACCAAAGTTCTCGATCGAGGAGTTTGGTTGGGTGACGTTGTGTGTAGACACTGAGGGCAATATGTTTGGTCTCAATTCAATGAATTGAAACGATGGAGGTTGGGCGGATGGTAGAGTACATTCTAGTTTACTCGCCGCCGCTCACTTTAGCCGTTATACAGTGTGTATGGAAATATGATCGTAGCCTGTCTTTAGTAAAATGCAAAAACACTGAAGTTTTCCATTCGATATGTGTAGTTATAATCTAGAACTCATGCCGCCTTCTGATTTTGAGTTCTTATACGAGCTTTGCAAATCCACAATGGAAAACTATGTGGTTGCCGCATGGGGGCAGTGGAGTGATGAGATCGTTCGTTCTCAGCTTTTGGATGGTCTCAATTCAAAAGCTTTTCAAAGTATTTTTGTGGGTCAATGGCGTGTTGGAGCGATCGCAGTAGAACGCCATGCTACCCATATTCAAATCGAAGATCTTTATATTCTCCCCGAATTCCAGAATCAAGGCATCGGAACTGCGATCATACTTGACATTATTGAAGAGGCTCATCAAGACTACAAACCAGTGCGTTTGCGAGTCCTAACTTCCAGTCCAGCAAAAGTCTTTTACGAAAGACTAGGCTTTGTTGTAGTGCAAATAGAACCAGAGCGTTACTTTATGGAATATCCCGATTTGAAAGGCATTGACCAAACATCTCATGCAGGGGTCTGAAGTATAATAGGTGTACTTCACCATCAAATAGCCATGACACTTGAAAACCTTGAAGCCGAAGTTCTTTTACTTCCAAAGCAATCTCAGGTAACTCTATTAGCTCGAATGTTGGAGCGACTAGGGCAAAGCAATGAAATCGATCGAGAGGTTTCCTCGATTTGGGTTGAAGAGGCAGAGATGCGCGATCAATCAATGGACAATGATGAAACCGCTGGAGTTCCTGCCGAACAAGTATTTCAGCGAGTTCGTACATCCTTACAATGAGAAACGTCATATTTCATCTGCTGGCAGAACAAGAACTGCTTGATGCTGTTTCCTACTATGAGGAACAAGGAACTGGTCTTGGGCTAGATTATCTGGGCGAAGTAGAACACGCAGTAAATTTTCTCATGCGCTACCCCGAAGCTGGTTCCAAAGTGAGAGGCTCTATCCGTCGCCTAACTTTACCCAAATTCCCCTACTCTCTGCTGTACCGTGTATCAGAGGAGCAGATTCGTGTTTTGGCCGTGGCACACCATAAGCGTAAACCACAGTACTGGGTTGATCGACAGTAATAGGCGGCA
>JANNDQ010000646.1:0-7113 GCA_031387965.1 Chamaesiphon sp. OTE_75_metabat_567 | reverse complement strand
ATTCTAAGAAATAGTGTAAAAATAACTCAACCCCGAAATTGGTCATCGCACTCCCGAATAATACCGGAGTCATATAACCCGCATGAATTGACTCTAGATCCAATTCTGAAGCTACCCCATCGAGGAGTTCGAGATCGCTATGTAGTTGCTCAAATAATTCTTTATCTAAGATTTCTTTCAGACGTGGATCATGCAGATCCATCACCGTATCGGTGGCTTCACGGCTCCCATGCGCTGTTCGCTCGAATAAATGGATTTTCTGTTGGTGGCGATCGAACACGCCTTTAAAGCGATCTCCGGTGCCAATGGGCCAATTTACCGCGTAGGTTTGTAAGCCTAATTCTTGCTCAATCTCGTCTAATAATTCTAATGGTTCGCGTCCAGGTCGATCGAGTTTATTGACAAAGGTGAAAATCGGCAACTCCCGCATTTTACACACTTCAAATAACTTGCGCGTCTGCGGCTCCAAACCCTTAGCCGCATCAATCAGCATCACCGCATTATCGGCGGCGGCGAGTGTTCGATAAGTATCCTCACTGAAATCTTGGTGTCCAGGTGTATCCAGCAGATTTACCTGAAATCCCTGATAACCAAACTGCAACACTGTCGAGGTGATCGAAATCCCCCGCTGTTTTTCCATCTCCATCCAGTCAGAAGTCGCCTTGCGCTGATCTCGTCTCGCTTTCACAGCACCCGCTTCATGAATTGCTCCCCCATACAGCAACAGTTTTTCAGTTAGGGTTGTTTTACCCGCATCAGGGTGCGAAATAATCGCAAAATTGCGCCGATGTTCGACGGCAATTTCGAGTTCGGTTTGAAGCTGGGTTTGAAGTTCGGTGGACATGGGGATGTTGGGCTAGCTGGCTCAGTCTTTGATTATAACTTGACTGAATACAACCGACTGGATCTACTGAAAAACTCAGTAGATCCGTAGGTTGAATTGCGGATGCGCTAATCCGTCGGGTTTCCCGTTAGCATAATCGCTTGCAGTGTCCTGGATTAGTTTCTTTCATCCCTTAAATGACGTAAAATGTCGGCTTAGTTGCTCCGATAGGAGAAACTCACGTTATTTAGCTTCCAAAATCTGATTTAGAAACTCAGTCCATTCGACTGCCATCGGTATTTCAGTAAAGGGAATATTAACAGTTTCACTTAGATCGGTGAATTTGAATTGAAGATTTATTTGCTTACCGCTAGCTGGTAGATTATCTAAATTAATTAGCTGATCATTTACAACTAATTGAATCAGATTCACGCGATCGAGGCTAAATGTTTGAAGATCTTTAGGCTCGGTTTTAGTTGGCTTTCCCCAACTAATCTGCCGATCCTTTAGTCCCAGCACTGCATAAATATCATACTTACATCGATCAAATCCTACCGCCCACCGTTTATAAGCTTCCAGCTTTTGATACTCATTAGCACCAGCTCTTGCCAACCAAATAAATGCTCCCAGCAATGGGAGCCACATTAAACCGCGTTCCATGATTTAATCATCTCCAGTTTGTTCCGTTAGTTACCGCTAACGTAATTAAATTCTAAAAAAACTGCCAACAATTGGGCAGTTATATGCTAGCAGCTGTGCAATTAGTGGATAGTAGCAAGATTAAAATCCATAAGAAAGTCCGACTGATAAAACTGGATAAACATTGAATCCCTTGAGGTCGTTTTCAGTTTGACGAACCTGATCATCGAGTTGAGCACGAGTGATGGGGTTATTATTAAAAGTGGGATTGCTTGCAGTCAGGGAGACTTTGGGTGAACCTGCAAACATCACGCCGAGATCGGCATTGAAACCCAGTCCTTCGCTGGTAGATTTACCAATCCCGATCCCAATATAGGGCGCGATCGAGTTAGCATACTTATACTCACCAGTTAGAGTCCCCACATCACTAGTTTGATAGAGAGTATTTGCGATCGTATAAGTACCGCCAGCGCTCGGCTTACTCGTGACAGAGAACCGATTATTTTGAGCTAGTAAGCCACCTGTGACGCGGAAGCCGCTGCTGCTAAAGGGGTAGTAGTCGCCGAATAATTGAACGCTGCTCAGATTTAACTGTGCGTCATAATTAATCCCACTATCTGTGCGGTTGGTATTAATATTACCAAAATTAAATCCCACTCTACCACTGAGTTGAGGCGTGATTGATTTAGCAACATCGACACCGATTCCCAGCGTACTCAATCGGGTAGAAACACCGATTCCAGCTGATTGTTTGGCGGTGGCTGTAGTTGTACCTGGATCGACAGCTAGACGCTTGGGTGCATCTTGGGTGAGAATGGGCTGGAGACCGATATCCAGTCCTGATCCTGACTGGGGAATAGCTCGATCTACGATCGAGACTAGCTCCCCTGCTGTAGCGGCATTGATTGCCATTGTGTTCAGGGCAAAGATGCCGATTGCACTTGCAATGATCCGACAATACTTGAGATGAGACATTTAGATTACCTCCAATGATTCTAAACTCAATTGGCTTAGGTCAGAATATAGTAGCAACAATACTCTTGCTACTAATATACTACCCAATTACTTGCTCAATCTAGAGATTTACAGCTATTTAGATCCTACAACTACTCGGAATTAAGCAAATTTAATCTTGAGATAATCCTCATCCATCTTTGCGCCAGTGGGCTGGAGTGCCGCTAGAGCCTGCGGTAGCACCATATTGCGACGATGATTACCAATTCGGATATTCAACTCATCCCCAGTTTTGTTAAGTTGAATTTGGTCTTTGGCAATTCCGGGTAGATACAACTCTAGACTGTACAGGCTATTGCCTTCTTGGACGACTCTGAGCGTAGTTTCTTTATAGTAAACTTGGCTAGGATCTTCATCAGCATACAGCGTTTCTTTCAGTCGATCGAGTGCTGCTAGTCCGCACAATTCCTCGGAATACAGGGGAACTTCCTTCACTGGCAAGGGATGAAAATCCTCATGGATTTCCTGGCGGTATTTTTCTTGATTTTCCTTCCATGTTTTAAAGAATGGATCGGTGACAGTTGCAGGAATGATCCGATTAGCAATTACTAGATCTGTCGATACATTGTACAAGCTCAAATAAGCATGGGCGCGAAGTGATTCCTTGATTACCATCTTCTCGGGATTCGTCACTAGTCGCACCGAAGATACGGTATTGTCCATCAAAATCTTCTGCAACGCCTCGATTTGCTCATAGAACTCATAGGGTGCGTCCATGACTTCTTTATTCGGCAGTGAGAATCCGGCAATTGGGCGAAATAGCGGTTCGACCAAAGGTCTCAAGGCGACAGAAACCGCCTGTAATGGCTTATAAAACTTCCGCATGTACCAGCCACCAACTTCTGGCAAACTCAGCAGTCTCAGTGCCGTTCCGGTCGGTGCTGAGTCAATAATCAACACATCATAGACACCTTCATCAAAGTGCCGCTTCATTCGCACTAGCCCAAAGATTTCATCCATCCCTGGCAAGATGGCTAGCTCCTCAGCTTGTACCCCTTCCATGCCTCTGGCTTGTAAAACTTGGGTAATGTAGCGCTTGACGGCACCCCAATTACCTTCTAGCTCCTTGAGCGCATCCAATTCCGCGCCCCACAGGTTGGGACGGACTTCACGCGGTTCGTGTCCCATTTCCATATCGAAGCTATCAGCAAGGGAGTGAGCGGGATCGGTACTCAATACAAGAGTACGATGACCTAGTTCAGCACACCGCAACCCAGTTGCAGCCGCAACGGAAGTTTTGCCAACACCGCCTTTGCCAGTCATCAAAATTAAGCGCATAGTCTCTAAATTGTTCTGTCTGAGTAATCTTCAGGCGCAGCCTCATAATGAGAACATCGCTACTTTTTGATCTTAGCGGTTTTTTCGGTCGGGGGGTATTTTTACGAAACCACTCCACCTCCTTCCGGCACCAGCCGCTCCATCCCTTGCTTGACAATAGTCTGGACATAAGCAACTCGCTCATTTGCCTGAAACACTTTTTGCAAAGTACTACCTAAGAGATCCAAATTCCAAGCTCGTGCTGGTTCTGCGCTCACTAAATCCTGAGCCGCTAAATACTCAACCAAAGTTAAACCAGCAATCCGCGTCAGATAAGCAGCACTCAGTCCCTGTACTATTCCCCCAGCCACAAACGTGATTGCATTCGTCTTGAGCAGTCCGGCTACTGCTTGAGTACAGACTTCCACCAATCCTAACTTCAACATTACCCCACCCATTGCTCCAGCCGCAGCTTGAGCATGTTCTAGCGAAAACTTTTGCTGATAGATTGCGCCCAGATCGACTACCATCTGAGCATTTACCGCCGCAGTAGCTAGCAGATCTAGGGCAGGGACGGGATTTGCAAAGGCAGTAGCGCCGACAATCCACTGATTTTGTTCGATAAGTGGCAATGCTCGATCGCGTCTGACTGTATTTAGAGTAGCTTTAGCCGCAGCTTGTACGCCAGCGACTTGACGATAAGTATTTGCCCAGAGCAGTTTCTCCCCTGCTGTTGCCAGGACATGTGCCAATTGCTGACGGAGACTATCAATTTCTACAGCTGGTGTTTCTAGCGTTTCTAAATTGCTACCATCAGCTTGAATTTTCCGAACTTTGATCGGCGCAGGTGCCGTCATCGTCGTGACGACATCGCTAGCTGAGACGATCCCAGCTACTGTCGCTTGGAGCTTGTGGAGAATCAGATTGCGTTCTTCAGGCAAATATCGATCGGCTTGATTGAATAGTAAAATTACCCGCTGCTGAGCTTGATGTAGTGCGGTAATGTATTTATACTCAGTTGCCGTGAGATCCCCATTGGTGAGGAACAGTACCAAATCGGCATTGAGTGCGATTTGATAGGCGTTAGCAGCGGTGGCTGGATGAGTGGGATCGCTGGTAAACAAAGCAGGTGTTTCGATGTATTGAAGTGGCGCAGCTGATCCAACTGGTTGCGTTGCTAGTAACTGGATCAAATTGCTTTTACCGACTCGCTGTCCACCCGTAATCGCAATCTGACGATTTACTCTGGTGAGATGAGCCTGAGCCTGGGTTAATTCTTGGCGTAATTTATCGATTTGTCCCGAACTGGGCTGTTCGATCGCGAGCTGACTAATCACTAATTCTACTTGGGCAAGGGCGCGATCGAGTGTCGTGCGATTGATTTCTACCGGAGCTAGCGGCACCTGTGCTTTATTACCCCGCTGACTGTACCACCAATAGCCACCCCCAGCGGCAATCGTCCCCAGCGTCAATAAGTCGCCTACGCCAGCGAGACTATGAGAAATACTATCTAAACCCCATAAGCCCAGCGTCAGTCCAATTCCACCAATTAAGAGTGGACGCTGCAATTGTGCATTCATAGCTGCTACCTCAGTTCAATCTTGTTATAGAGTCACCATAATTATTTCTAGCCTACTCGATCCAGACAAATTCGATCGGTCGGAATCCCGATCATTTTTTGTTTACAGTGGTAACCTGTCTAAGTCCGATTTAGTCCCGATTACCACCAACACATCTGCCGGAGATAAACGTCGATCGGGTTTTGGGTTAATATCAAAATTTTGGGACTGGCCGATCGCTAGAACATTGAGTCCATAATCACTCCGCAGCCTGAGTTCCAGGATAGTTTTGCCATAAAAAGACTCTGGTACTTTGAGTTCGACAATACTGTGTTCGGGATCTAGATCGAGGCGATCTAAAATTCCAGGCTTAACCAGTGTCTGAGCTAAATTGCAACCTGCTTCATATTCCGGTAATACTACCCGATCGGCCCCAACTTTTTGAAGCAATTTGGCATGAACATCGGAAGAGGCTTTGGCAATTACATATGAAACACCAGCTTCTTTGAGATTGAGGGTGGTAATAATACTTTCTTGTAAGTAGTTACCGATTGCCACAATTACAGTATCAAACTCAAATACCCCCGCCTCCTTGAGTGCTAGGGGATTAGTAGAATCTAAAACTACTGCGTGGGCAGAAATTCCAGCACTCAAAATATCACCGACTCGTCCTTCATTAACATCTGTACCCAATACCTCATAACCAGACTGGTGAAGCGTTTCGCATACTGCCCGCCCAAATCTACCTAAACCAATTACAGCAAATTGACGAGCTTTGTTCGGTCTTAAATTACGAAAAAAGCTGAAAGCAGGACGTTCTGTTGAAGTGGACATAAATTTGGTTAATTACTTGTTAGTTAATTGCTTGTTTCTTAAATCTCAATTGGGGACAAGAAATGCCTGGAGACTAGAAGTCTCCGATTTTAATCGGAGGTAGTGGTGAGGTTAGATCTACCCAACTAACAGAGATTCTTCTGGATAGCTAATAGTACTGGGGTGAGGATCGCCCAGCACAGAGGAAATCAGTAACAAAATTCCCACTCGTCCAATATACATGGTGGCGATCAAGACTAGTTTACTAAAAGATGTCAAACCAGCGGTAATCCCAGTCGAAAGTCCGACGGTTGCAAAGGCAGAGACTACTTCAAACAGGATGTTAATAAAGTTTAGCTGTGGATCGGCAAGTGAAATCGCCATCGTCCCACAGATCACTGTCATCATCGAGCCAAAGGTGACAGCAATCGCCTTGAGCAGCAGTGAATTTGGCACTTGACGGCGATAAATAATCACCGACTCTTTTCCTTGCAAAATCGCATTGGTGCAGCTTGCTAGCACCCGTGCGGTGCTAGTTTTGATTCCGCCTGCCGTGCCGCCTGGACTACCGCCAATAAACATCAGCGCAACCGTCACAAACATCCCGGCGATCGTCAGCTTGGATTCATCGATCGTATTGAAGCCAGCAGTGCGGGCAGTGACAGCTTGGAACCACGCGGCTAATATCTGCTCGTAAGTATTCAGCGATCCTAACGTTTGGGGGTTTCTAGATTCGATCGCCCAAACCGCCAAAGTACCACCAAGTAGTAAAAGCAGCGTCGTACTCACAGCTACCTGAAAATTTAGCGTGCGTGCCGTCCTCACCTTTTTCCCCCGTAGCCGCTCTTGCAGCATCACATAGAACTCTAGAATCACCTCATAACCAATCCCCCCAAAGATAATCAATCCAGTAATTACTGCGTTGACTAACAGAGAACCTCGATATCCCACCAAATTATCAGAAAACAAGCCAAAGCCAGCATTGTTCCAAGCACTGACACTATGGAA
>JANNDQ010000633.1:0-1901 GCA_031387965.1 Chamaesiphon sp. OTE_75_metabat_567 | reverse complement strand
TCAGCATTTTCAGCGATCCGATCTTGGATGTACATCTTGCCACCTTCGGCATTTTTCTGTTCGCGGCTGACAGCATAGGTGAGTTTGAAGTTATCAGGATACTTTTCCTGGATTTCTTCGAGTTCGGCTTTGTAGAGGATGTTGGGGGTAGTAGCAACACCAAATACCAGCCATGCTAGACCTTTAAACTGATAGTCAGGGTTGGCATGGCGTTCTTTGTCTTTGAACATCCGCCAGAGGTATGCACGGAATGGGGCAATTCCGGTACCAGTTGCCATCATGATCACAGTAGCTTCTGGATCGTCTGGCAAGAGCATTTCTTTTCCAGTTGGGCCAGTGATTTGGACATCATCACCTGGCTTGATACTGGTAAGGAAGGTAGAGCAAGTGCCTTCGACTTCTTTGCCAGTTTTCTCGTCTTTGTACTCTAGTTTCCGCACACACAGAGACACTGTTTTGTCATCGATATCATCACCGTGGCGGGTGCTGGCGATCGAGTAAAGGCGAATTTTGTGGTTTTTGCCTTTACTATCTTTACCAGGTGGAATGATCCCGATACTTTGTCCTTCAAAGTATCGGAGATCACCAGCAGAGATATCAAATTTAACGTGTTGCACCGTCCCAATCCCACCTTCTGCCAACAGTCCATCATTAGAGATACATTTGCCAACAAAGGGAGCATTCGGACGATAGATGTTGACAGGGACATCTGCATGTTTTTTCGCAGGAGCTACTGTGGGTGCTTCTGTCTCAAGCGTTACAGGAGCCTCCGCTTGCTCACTGATGGAAGAGTTTGCTACTGAGGTAGTAGACTCTTCACTCGCGACGGTGACTTGTTCTGTCGTTGAAAACAGCGGACGAATGCTGAGGATTTTACCGCCTAAGCTGGCAATCCGCCGCATTTCTTGATTCATTCGGCGATAAGGAACCGTGAAGAATGAGCTGCCACTGCTCCGAATTTTGCCGTCAGCTAGCTGATTGTCACGCAATCCGGTGACTTCGTAGATGTATAGACGACTATTAGCTGCTGAGTTACCAGCATTACCGCTCAGACTTGGATTGTACATTGCTATTTTATATCTCCGATCCCCAAATAATAGGTGCAATTATAATTTTAAGTTACTTCAGAAATTATTCATCGGTGCTGTCACTCTAGAGAAGATCTGAATCGATGAAGATCTGTTACCAGCACAGCTAGATTGAAAGCAACCTGCACTGTATCAACATATTCCAGCCAGAATAGCGTAGCTAAGACCCATTACACAAGAGTAAATTTAGCGATTGCCAAAATTTAGACTTGCCTGGAGGGTTTCAAACAGAACTCTAGGTTGAGATTTGTGTGGATCTGGCGCTGAGCAATTTTTCACTGAAGCGAATATTGCACAGGCAAGCGGTTAAGCTACCAAGGATCTCTGGGTTCTGATCGCGGCTATAATGGTGACTACGTATACTCCTCCCTTTCATCTGCACATGATTTGACTTCAAACTTAGGAACAACCAATTTAACGGCAGAGATCAGGGTGGATTGTATCGAAAAGTACATTCTTTTAGTTGATCGATCGCGATAAGAGCAAGTTTTGAGTGATAATTGCATCAGCACCCACCAAAACTGATTAAAAAATTGGTCAATGTTTAGTTCGATTGGTAGGGCGGATTGAGGTAAAATTTTATTTCAAAGAACTAGGACTAAATACTTACATAAGATTTCGATATAAGAGGACAGCTATGACCAGTAAGGTAGATCGTGTGGTGGTAATTGGCGTTGCTGGAGATTCCGGCTGCGGTAAGTCAACGTTTTTACAACGAATTATTGACTTATTTGGGGAAGATTTTGTAACGGTAATTTGTCTCGATGACTATCACAGTCTCGATCGATACCAGCGGAAAGAGCAAAAAGTGAC
>JANNDQ010000559.1:0-3128 GCA_031387965.1 Chamaesiphon sp. OTE_75_metabat_567 | reverse complement strand
ATGTTGCCACATTAATTGACAGCCAGATTGTAGTAGCAAGTGGAATCACTACCAACAAACCAGCAATTAAGTCATTTTTTAAGTCCTGCTTGAAATGTTGGAACACAAATCCCCGACTTTTAGTACAATTTCTGCAACGTTTAGACCCGTCTACTCATACTATACAAAGCTTTGCCACATCTGGGGAGGGGTGGTTAGGCTTTAGGTATTAGATATTAAGCTCTAGGTATTAGGCTCTGGGATAGGAGAGTAGACTCCTATCCGCTGTCGGTAGTCTATAGAACTCGTTTTAAACCAGTCCAACCGATCACAATGTAGGCGATCGCGAGCAAGAAACTTGCTAAGCTAGTACGGACACCAGTTTTTATCATTCTCTCATTGGCTTTTTTTTCAACTTCTTGCTTTTGGTTTTGAAGTTGTTGGAGATTTTGTTCAGATTCTTGGGTGAATTTCTTGGGATCTGTGAGCAACAGCTCTAGTTTGGATTTGGTCGTTTGTAACTGATTGAGACGATCCGGGGGCATTTGTCCGCTTTTTAGCTCTTTATCGATCGCGGTAATTTGCTCTTTAATTTTATCTTTGCTTTGAGCTTTGATTTGTTCAAGATTACCTTTAATTCCTTTCTCGATTTGTGTGACCTCAGTACTAATTTTCTTCAGTTCTTGGGACTTTAAATCGTTAGTTGTCTTGAGCTGAAAGGGAATAATCAGCACAAAGATTAATCCGAGCAGACTAGCTAGAGTAAAAGTGCCGATTCGCCAGAGATTGTTACGGTTCCCACCATCCTCAGTCGAGACAATTTTGATCCAATCACCAGTCACCACAAAAGCAATCCCAACTAGTGGTAATAAGCCGCGATCGACTAGCTGACTAGTAGCATAGAGCCACCATCTATCACCTTCCAATACCAAGCCTTCCGGTGGGAAAACCAGCATGAAAACTAGATCGATTAAAGAAGATAGAATCAATACTGCACCTGCGGTTTTTAGGGCAAGCGGGGTTAAAAAACTACTAACGGTAGGTTGCATAGTCTAAATTGTTGAGAGTTAAGATATTCACCCCGACCAGTGAGTGATGTGGTAGATGCAAATGTGGAGGAGCTAAAAACCTAGATTATCTTGTTTTGGGTAAGTTCCCCTAATCTAGGCTTTAGGTATGAGACTTTAGGCTTTAGGTACTGACTTTTAGGTTACAGATCGAAGATCTAGAGAGTATCGAATCAAACTGATGAACCACTCTTCCCCAGCCTAAAGCCTAAAGCCCAAAGTCTAAAGCCTAATCTTTGGTAAAATCCAATTGTTCAATTTATCGGCGATCTTGATTTTTATGACACAGGAAGTTCGGATTTGTCCAGATCGGCAGACATTGGTAGATGCTGCGCTGACGTTAGTGGTGGAGCGGATTCGAGTAGCCATCGACCAACGTCAATCTTGCTCGATCGCGTTGTCTGGTGGTTCGACTCCGCAACCATTGTACGCGGCGCTTGCTGCTGCGGACTTACCTTGGAATCTGATTCACATTTTCTTAGGTGACGAGCGCTATGTTGCGGCTACTCACCCCGATAGTAACTATGGGATGGCAAAACGTGTCTGGCTAGATTTAGTGCCCATTCCCGCTGAAAATGTTCATGCGGTGCGGACGGATTTAACTACTCCTGAACTAGCGGCGGCGGATTACGATCGCCAGATCACGGCTCATTTTGGGCTAGAAGCTGGGGTAATTCCAGTTTTTGACATTGTACTACTGGGGATGGGTGATGATGGGCATACAGCCTCTTTATTCCCTCATACAGACGCATTGTCGGTAGTTGATCGACTGGTAACTGTTGGTGACAAGGATGGACAGCCTCGGTTAACTTTTACTTTTGGGCTGATCAACCAAGCCCGAAGTACGATCTTCCTAATTTCAGGTGCTAGCAAGCAGGCAGCACTAGCGGCAGTTTTTGCGCCTACAGGCGATATCATAGCTTATCCATCACGGGGAGTTCAGCCAGCAGGTGAACTATTGTGGCTACTAGATGCCGCTGCTGGGGATGGCTTGGCAATCTGAGATAAATCAAGAGGAAAACTGTGGGCATCGCATTAGAAAACGTCTCCAAATCCTTCGGTAGCTTTCAGGCTGTCGATCGAGTCAATCTAGAAGTCAGATCCGGCTCCCTGATTGCCCTACTGGGGCCATCAGGCTCTGGTAAGTCTAGTCTGCTCCGGTTGATTGCTGGACTGGAAACACTCGATCGAGGGCGAATTTGGCTGGCTGGTAGAGATGCGACGCAGCAGACTGTTCAGGAGCGAAATATCGGCTTTGTCTTTCAAAACTACGCCCTATTCAAACATCTGACTGTCCGCCAGAACATCGCCTTTGGATTGGAGTTACGAGCTACTCGGAAAGAAGCAGCAAAGATCTACATCAAAGTTGAAGAACTGCTAGATTTAATCCAGCTCAGTGGTTTGGGAAATCGATATCCTGCCCAACTCTCTGGTGGACAACGACAGCGCGTAGCCTTGGCTAGAGCTTTAGCGATCGAACCTCAAGTACTATTACTTGATGAGCCGTTTGGAGCCTTGGATGCTAGAGTTCGGAAGGATTTGCGGGCTTGGCTGCGGCAGCTTCACGATCAATCTCACGTCACGACGATTTTTGTCACCCACGATCAAGCAGACGCAATGGAAGTAGCCGATACGATCGTGATCATGAATCAGGGTAAAATTGAACAAGTCGGTACCCCCGCAGAAATTTACGATCGACCCGCGAATGCTTTTGTAATGAGCTTTATTGGGCCAGTAAATATATTGCCCGGTGGCTTAAATAGCTCTGGGCAGAATGGAATTGAAGGTACAAATCTTCAGATGTTTCTCCGCCCTCAAGATATCGCAATTGAAATCGGATCTAGCACTGATAATGTCTCAGCGAAGGTAAACCGATTAATTCATCTTGGTTCGGAAATTAAAGCAGAATTAGCACTTGGTGATGGACAAATAATTACTGCACATCTCACTCGCGAAACTTTCGACAAACTGCAACTTGAGCGTCATCAGCAGGTATTTGTTAAGTCTAAAGCAACTAAATTTTTGCCGATTGATTATTCAATTTAATTGTTTATTGGGTAGGAAGTGGTAGGTTGGGTTGCG
>JANNDQ010000542.1:0-5998 GCA_031387965.1 Chamaesiphon sp. OTE_75_metabat_567 | reverse complement strand
AAGCTTTGCGGCCAAGTCTCCACCGCACCCAGCGGTGTTTGCGACCAGTCGAGGGCGCGCATTCGGGTGGCGAGTTCGCTATTGCCAGGAAAATAATGTGCCAGTTGGCGATCGCTCAAAGCAGCGGTGCTAATGGTATTTGATAAGTTTAGCTCGTTTTGCATACGGCGATCTATCAGAGGATGTTTGGAAATACAGACAAGATCGATCGGACTGTATCTCATTGTAACGAACTTGGGTTAGGGTCATGAATCTTTCGAGATCGATCGATAGTAATGTTACGATCTAGTTATCGATCGACGATTAGAATCTGCCATGTCCGCACGCGATATTTTTCATAATGCCGTCAAAACTGCTTTAGAACATGATGGTTGGACGATAACTCACGATCCTCTCTCCTTGGAATTTGGACTGGGTTCACTTTATGTAGACTTAGGTGCAGAAAGAGTAATTGCAGCAGAGCGGCAAAATGAACAAATTGCAGTTGAAGTAAAAAGCTTTCTCAGTGGTTCCGCAGTTTCCGAATTCCATACAGCACTCGGACAATATTTAAACTATCGATTGCTAATGCAAGAGCAGTATCCTGAATATAAATTGTACTTAGCGATCCCATTAAGTACCTATGATTCATTTTTCCAGCTCCCATTCGTCCAAGCTACGATTCAACAACATCAACTCAAATTAGCAGTTTATGAGCCAGAAGCTAAGGAGATTGTCAAATGGCAGAACTAACTAAATATCAAACTAAAATCCAAGATTTACTTACTGAATTAGCTGCTTATGGTTCTAGCGATCGAGAAGTCGAATCACAGTTGATCTTTGACGTAGAGCGAAATCATTATCAACTAATGCATGTCGGTTGGCGCAATAAACACCGAATCTATGGCTGTGTGGTGCATCTAGATATCAAAGATGGCAAAATCTGGATTCAACACAATGGTACTGAATTTGATATTGCGATCAAACTTGCTGAGATGGGTATTGACAAGCAAAATATCGTGAATGGTTTCCATTCAAGCTATATGCGACAGTTTACAGAATTTGCTGTTGGCTAAAAATGTATTTTAACAAATTAATATTTTAGCCTATCGTACTCACAACACCAAATTTTTTGTTGGTAGCAGTTTCGTAAAAAATTTTCACGTCTTGACAATACTGTAATAGGAATGGAGATATTTCTTCAGCCCAGTCATAGGGAAAAGGTCGTGGATCTGTTTGTAATATTTGCTCAAATCTATCTCGAATATCAGCTTCATCAATTGTTGATAATGCTTTTGCTATTTCCCGAACTCCATCAATTTCTTGATAACTGACATAATTCTGACAACTCCTTTTGTCCTCGATCAAATCTTTCAAGCTTATCCCAGTTATCTCGATCGAGAGTGTTTAGACTCGGTCGATTTGACTCATCAGTAGAATTGTTCATAATCGTCATGACTACCAATCCAAAACCATGTCACCGTTGAAGTAAAAATCTTTCTCAGTGATTCGGCTGTTTCAGAATTTTATACAGCACTCGGACAATATTTGAACAGTAGTTCAAATATTGTTGCGACAGCACAAAGAGAAAGGACATGTTAATCCTGGAAAGCAAGAAAAAGATGGTTAAGCTTCTCATTTAGGATCGCTATAGAACTGGACAAGTAATATCCATCAATCTGTCTAGAGATCCCTGAAGCATTTTAACCAGTCAGGGATTAACGAAAGATGACGTGCTAGTCGAGTAGAATCCTCGACCTCATTTATGCTTGAGATTAATACAGCTCCACTCCTGACGATTCCAGACTGTCCCGACAATCCAGCCATGTTGCTCCAACACATGAGAAACATCAGCGACTTGACTCGATAGAACTCCACTCAAGATCGCCCAACCTTTCGGCTTGACCAGTGCCGCCATCGCCGGGGCAAGTTGAACAATTACATCGGCTAGAATATTGCAGACAAACCCATCTACGGGAGTGGATAGCATCAGCTGAAGTTGTTCGATACTTCCCAACTCGACGATCAATTTTTCTGGTGCAATCCCGTTTAAGTCCCGATTTTCGTCAGTAGCTTTGACAGCTAATGGATCGTTATCAACGGCATAAACCTGCTGAGCACCTAACAATAATGCTGCTGTAGAGAGAATACCAGAACCACAACCAATATCAGCAATTGTGAGATTTGTGCCAGGTTGTAGCCGCATCTCCAAGGCTTCTAAACACAATTGAGTCGTTGCATGAGTGCCTGTCCCAAAAGCAACACCAGGATCGAGGGTGAGAATAATTCGATTTGAATCAGCAGGTGGCTCTAACCAAGCTGGATTGATTAATAATCTGTCACCAATTGCTTGTGCTTGCCAGTGTTGTTTCCAGCTACTAGACCAATCTTCTTCATCGATGAGATTGCACCTAGTGACTGGTGGAGGAGAGCCAATCTCTCTCGCATCATCTTCTAATTGCATTGATAGATCGGATATCGCCAATAATTTTGCCTGAACTTGGGGAATATAAGCAGAAATGAGCAGATCCTGACCTTGTGGTTGTGTAGACATCCCTTTGCAGCCAAATTCACTCAGTCGCCAAAAGATACTTTCTTCGAGATCCGATCCACAGTCAATTTTAATTTCCCACCAGCTATTAGACATAATCTCGGTAACAACGTATAAATTAGGAGTTCGGGGTTCAGTATTACTAGGACTATTGTAAATTAGGAGTTGAATTCTCCTTACTTAATTAATTTACACAGCAATATCATTCACATAAACTGTAGTGATTAAACTATAATTTAACCACCACAGTACCATAGTGTAGATCTAAGTTAGCCAGATTTTGATGAATCTAACTTTCCACTTCCAGATTTAACTTTTAGCTAGTGAGCGTAACAGTATAAGCATCGCTAATTCCGTTGACCTGCTTGATTTCTGACAGAATCCCATCGGGTAAAGGATCGTCGAGACTTAGTACCATCACAGCATCGCCGCGCACGATTTTGCGTCCGACTTGCATACTAGCAATATTGACATTAAATTTACCCAACAGCGATCCAATAATTCCAATAATTCCAGGGACATCTTTGTGTACTGTGAATAGCATATTTTGGGTGGGTACCACGTTGACAGGGAAATCATCAACACTGGTAATTCGCATCTCCGCGTCACCTAATAATGCACCTGTTACTGAATGTTGACCGAGTGAACCTTTGGCAATTAATTTGAGTGTTGCCGCATAATCACGTACCGAAGCATCGCGAGTTTCAGATACATGAATTCCCCGCTCTTTAGCCTCAATTCCGGCATTGACATAGTTTACTCGTTCCCGTAGGGCAGGAGACAATAAACCTTTGAGTGCGGCGGTGATAATTGGCTTGGTTTGTTGCTCGGCAAGATCGCCATACAAACAAATTTGGAGGTCGTTAATCCGCCCGCCTGCTAGCTGACTGACCATATTGCCGATCGTTTCTGCCAGTTGGAGATATGGTTTTAGTTGCTGAAGTGCGTCGGGATGTAAGCCAGGAATATTAACCGCAGACCGAGCTGGTAGCCCCAGCAATACGTCTCGGATTTGTTCGGCAACATCGATCGCCACATTGACCTGAGCTTCTGCTGTAGATGCACCTAAGTGGGGGGTGAGAACGATTTCTTTACCGAGCGAGCGCAGATCGGATTCACCGAGTGGTTCGATCGCAAACACATCGATCGCCGCACCAGCAATTGTACCCGCACGCAGAGCGATCGCCAAAGCAGCCTCATCAATAATCCCACCGCGCGCACAGTTAATAATTCGCGCCTGGGGTTTCATCTTTGCCAATGTCTCAGCGTTAATCAGGTTAGCAGTTTCGGGCGTTTTGGGAATATGCAGGGTGATATAGTCTGATTCGCGGAAGATAGTATCTAGATCTACCAGCCTACAGTTCAACTGTTCCGCACGTTCAGCGGAAATAAACGGATCGTATGCTAATAATTTCATCCCCATTGCTTTGGCAACGGTGGCAACATGGGAGCCAATCTTGCCTAAACCGACGACACCGAGAGTTTTCTTATAAACTTCTGTGCCGACAAACTGCTTCCGGTTCCACTGTCCGCTTTTCATGGACTGATTGGCTTCAGGAATGTAGCGAGCCATCGAGAGCATCATTGCCAGTGCGTGTTCGGCAGCTGCGATCGTGTTACCTTCAGGAGAGTTAACAACCACGATCCCTTTGCGGGTAGCAGCGGGGACATCGACATTATCGACACCGACTCCGGCACGACCGATAATCTTGAGATTAGTAGCAGCTTCGATAATTTCTTTGGTAACACGGGTTTCCGATCGAATCATAATTCCATCGTAGTCACCGATAATCCGCGCTAATTCGTCTGGCGGTAAGCCAATTTTAACATCTACTAGAGCGACCTGCGAAAGGATATCAATCCCCGCCTGGTCGATAGGGTCGGAAACAAGAACTTTAGACACGATCGGTTAGGGTAAAGGTTGGTGCAATAGCACATTTTAACCGGATTAGCTGTCCAGCGGGGTTATCCTTTGAGTTAATTTGGTTGTCAGTTGCTTTGATTGAGATTTTAACTATGGGCAAAGCGATCTCACATGAACTAAAGGTTTGGATCTAAAGAAGGCGTAGTTGCCCTGCATAATTTATGAATTACCTCTACGCATCAGCTATGATAGAGAGTGTTGTAAACCCACGGAGCTAGTCGATCGATGGCAACTTTGAAAATTGCAGTTAACATTGTAGTAGCGCTTTTCCTACTTGTATTTATCTTTGGATTCTTGTCAAACGATCCTTCTCGGAACCCCAGCAGTCGCGATCTGTCTGAATAATCTAGAGCCTCTAGTCAGACACATAGCAACAGATGAGCATAAACAGCGTGGGGAAAAATTCAGATCGGTATAGCGGTTGGCGATGTAAAATCGCCCAGTATTTATTATTACTGCTACCATTATGCTCGATCGACTTTTCTCTACGTCCTGTACTAGCTGAGCCTACACCACCAGTAGTGGTAAATTCACAGCCGAGGCGACCATCAGCACCATTTATTTATCAAGTCGTCCAAACTACTCCAGACAGCCCGCCAACGACCAATTTGGTGGCACCCAATGGCACAATCGAGCTAAATGCCGAGCAGCAAGAATTTGACAACACTACCCAAATTGTCACCGCGAATGGCAAGGTAGTTGTCCGGTTTAACAAAGCAATCCTAAATGCTGATAAATTACGGGTAAATCTCAAAACGAAAACCGCGATCGCCGAAGGAAATGTTTCGCTGATTCGGGGTAAACAAATCCTGTATGGGAGTGAATTTCAATACAACTTTGAGGAAGATCGCGGCAGCATTATCGGAGCAAGAGGCGATATTTATCAACCGACATTAGTCTCCGATCTCAATGTCATTCCCAAGCCAAATGTAGCTAACTCTACACCTGCTGGTGAAAAAACTTTTTCCGAACCGCTACTGAGCGATCAATTACGCAACAACCAGCCGATTACAACGATTCAAAACACTGGCAGTACTGGTGTTAGTGTTTTTTCTGATCGAGATATTGAGTATCAGCCCACCCTCAAGCCCAGTGGCAAAGTTAGTCGGCTGCGATTTCAAGCTGATAAAGTTGACTTTTTTGGCGATCGAGTCACAGCTGAAAAGATTAGAATTACTAACGATCCATTCTCACCTCCAGAACTTCAAGTCAAAGCTGAACGCGCACAGTTTAAAATTATTAATGAGGAGGAAGATGAGGTAACTGCTAGTAATCCGCGCCTGACGATCGATAATAGCTTTGATATTCCCCTGCCCAGAGATCGATTAGTCATTAATAAAGCGGGTAAAGATGCCAACCCTTTTAACGTGGGATTTGATGGTGCAGAACGGGGCGGCATCTACGTTGAAAATGCTCTTTATCCAATTTTCGATCCGAGATTTAAGCTGACAGTTACACCCCAATATTTTATTCAAAGGGCAGTAACTGGATTAAAATTTTTAGATGGTTCAGTATTTGGAGTCAAAACAACACTGGCAGGAGAT
>JANNDQ010000498.1:0-1687 GCA_031387965.1 Chamaesiphon sp. OTE_75_metabat_567 | reverse complement strand
ATGGACAAATTTCCACCTAACAGCCCCGATTTAGGTATTTAGGCATAATAAATTCAGTCTAATCACCCTGGAGACTGGTAGATCGATTTCAAGATTGATCGTAATAACTTTTAGTAGATTAGGCTTGGGATCTACTGATCGATTCCGCACAGCGAAAAGTGCGGGAACAGGGCACCTTTTCAAGACAGCGATTTGCGCCCGTCGGGTTTCCCGACGCGAAAAGCAAATCAAGACAGCGGACGCTACGCGATCGAAAGATCCCAAATCCGAATCCGTCTACAATGCAACGCCCGATCAATTGCGTTGGCGAAGCCTACCGGAGGTAATCGATTTTTATGTCCGCAGGTACGAGCATCTTGGGAATAATTCCCCTCGCTGGTGGGTAAGCATTTTCTACCATCCTCACCTCTACTGTCGTGCCCGCATTGATGATATTATTACAGGATTTCTCAGGCGATCTTCGCAAACAGATGAAACTTCCTGCGGAAGTCAGGGAATAGGGGATGATGGATTCGGTAGATCGATCTGTCAGGATCGTTTTTTAGACATTGCTCAATTGCGGTATGAAATGCCCTCGAAATTTAGAGTAGGGGCAATTCATGAATTGCCCCTAACGCTAATTTAGGCTACTTCGCAGCAACTAACCCATTGTGGCGCAACAACGCCGCTGGATCTGGTTCCCGTCCACGGAAGGCGGTAAACACCTCCATTGGATGCTTACTTCCGCCTAGCGATAATACTGTATCGCGGAAGCGTCGTCCGGTGGTGCCGATCGCGTCAGCATCATCCAAGCCCGCATCTTCAAACGCAGCAAACGCATCTGCACTCAAGACTTCCGCCCACTTGTAGCTGTAGTAGCCAGCCGCATAGCCACCCGCGAAGATATGCCCGAAGGAACAGAGGAAATTGTCTTCAGGTAATGGCGGAATTACCATGCTGATTTTGGCGAGGCGATTGCGGACATCGGGGACGGTTTCTGCTCCGCCTGGAATATAACGTCCGTGGAGTTCGAGATCGAGCCAGCTAAAGTGGATCTGCCGCAACATGCCGCTGCCGCTCATGAATGTGCGGGCTGCCAGGATTTTTTGGAAATAGTGTTCGGGTAAGGGTTCACCTGTTTCGTAGTGCTTGCCGAGACTAAGTAGAGTGGGCTTATCGTAGCACCAGTTTTCCATGAATTGGCTGGGTAACTCGACAGCATCCCATTCGACGTTGCTAATGCCCGACGCGCCGACAAAATCGACGGTGGTGAGCATGTGCTGCAAACCATGTCCGAATTCGTGGAACAGGGTTTCGACTTCGCCGAAGGTCATCAGGCTGGGCTTGCCGTCTACTGGGGGCGTTTGGTTGCAAGTGAGGTAGGCAACTGGTAATCGGATGGTGGAGCCAGCTTCATCGGTGATTTTGGCACGACTGATGCAATCTGCCATCCATGCGCCACCGCGTTTTTCAGCGGGGCGGCTGTATGCGTCGAGATAGAAGTAGGCGATTGGCTGCTGTTGCTCGTTGGCGACTTGGAAGTAGCGAACATCGGGATTCCAGATGGGGGCTTGTCCATCGGCAGCGGTGATGGTGATGCCGAAGAGTTTGTAGACAAGTTTGATTTCAATGCTGAAGAATTGCGCCCCTATTTCCCCCTCGAACAGGTACTTTCGGGCTTATTTAAACTCGCCTACAAACTCTTCGG
>JANNDQ010000431.1:0-2095 GCA_031387965.1 Chamaesiphon sp. OTE_75_metabat_567 | reverse complement strand
GGTAATAATCTGGAACAGCGAGAATTTTGGCAGGGATATCCGGTATCCTTTGAGTCAGACTATCGATCGGCATTACAACAAGCAGATTTGGTAGTGCTGCCCGCATGGGTGGAACATCAGCCGCGCCGGATGTTGCAAGCTATCGCTGCGGGGATTCCGACTATTGCGACTCAAGCTTGTGGACTGCACCACCTTCCCACTGTTTCGGTGGAAATGGGGGATGTTGACAGTTTACGGCAGGCGATTATTACTGGGCTAAATTTGAGTAATGCAACTACAGAATTTGCAAACCCGCACCCAGATCGAAATGCGATAGTTCCCAACATGCGATCGCCATTTCCTGCTATCGTAGTGATGATAAAATCTGAGTTCAAAAGATAAATCATGGGGACGACTTACCAGCGGGTGTTGCTCAAGTTGAGTGGGGAAGCCTTGATGGGCGATCTCGGCTATGGAATCGATCCAACAATTGTTCAAGCTATCGCTCAAGAAGTAGCCGAAGTCGTTGCGAGTGGTGTCCAAGTCGCCATCGTTGTTGGTGGTGGGAATATTTTTCGGGGAGTCAAAGCTTCGGCGAAAGGCATGGATCGAGCTACAGCGGACTACGTGGGGATGATTGCCACTGTGATGAATGCAATCACCCTTCAGGATGCGCTAGAGCAGAAGGGAGTGCCCACCAGGGTTCAAACTGCCATCTCAATGCAGGAAGTCGCCGAACCCTATATTCGTCGCCGCGCCATTCGTCATCTCGAAAAAGGTCGGGTAGTCGTATTTGGTGCAGGTTCTGGGAATCCATTTTTTACGACAGATACTGCTGCCGCGCTGCGGGCAGCCGAAATTGATGCTAATGTGATCTTTAAGGCAACTAAAGTCGATGGCGTGTATGATGCAGATCCCCACATCAATCCTGAGGCGAAACGGTTTGAAAGTCTGACATTCAGTCATGTGCTCAATCAGGACTTACAAGTGATGGATAGTACCGCAATCGCCATGTGTCGGGAGAATAATATTCCGATTATTGTGTTCAATCTACTTGAACGTGGGAATATTCAGCGTGTAGTTGCGGGTGAAAAAATTGGTACGTTTGTAGGAGGTTCTTGTGAAATTTGCTGATGTAGAAGGTCATATGCAGAAAGCGGTTGAGTCTGTTAGTCGCTCATTTAATACAATTCGGACTGGACGAGCAAGTGCGAGTTTACTCGATCGCATCACCATCGATTATTATGGTACACCAACACCATTAAAGTCCCTGGCAAATATCGGTACGCCTGATTCAACTACAATTACCATTCAACCATTCGATCGCAGCAGCATGGCGACAATCGAGAAAGCGATTTCTCTCTCCGATATCGGTTTGACTCCTAACAATGATGGTTCGACAATTCGCCTAAATATTCCACCTCTGACTGGTGAACGTCGCAAAGAATTTGTCAAGCAAGCTGGTAAATACGCCGAAGAAGGCAAAATCTCAGTCCGCAATATCCGACGCGATGCGATCGATTTTGTCAAAAAGCAAGAGAAAGCTAGCGAAATATCTGAAGATGAATCGAAAGATCTCCAAGATAAAATTCAGAAGCTAACCGATAAGTATGGAGCCAAAGTAGAGCAGGTTTTAGCTGAAAAAGAAAAGGATATCCTGAAGGTTTAGTTGGAGGGCATCCCACTTTTTGTGCGTAGGTTAACAGCGAGTAGGGTGGGCAGTGCCCACCATTCACACTTTTATCGCATTCAAATTTTAGCAAGCTTAAATATCTAATATTCACAAGTTGTAAATCATTAGATCGCAACTAAAACATTTGCTGATGAAAATAAAGGTAATTGACAATTTTGATGGTAGCTTCATTCTCGACCCAGAGGTGCAAGCTACTTTATTTGACTTACTAACTGGTGAAAAATTTCTGCAACAAGTCGCAGAACAAGCTAGCTGTCACTCTGTAATATTTATCAACAGAATATTTCAACCAGTTCCCTACAGCCCAGGCACGCCAAAAGGAATGCCGCCTGAATTTGAAGATTATCATCAGTCACCAGCACATCTAATTATTAACGTCCCACCAAACTTTATGTTTGCCGCAAAGATATTCAAGCCTAGTCG
>JANNDQ010000419.1:0-4572 GCA_031387965.1 Chamaesiphon sp. OTE_75_metabat_567 | reverse complement strand
TCTTTTGAGTAGATTGCGAACTACTGCTTTTTTGCTCACTTTTTGGCTGACTGAAATCCCAAACCGAGTAGCAGGTAGAATTTCGGTATCGGAAGTTGGCAAATATCGCAAACTTCTAAGCGTTAAATGCACTTGTTGATGACGTTTGCCGTGCTGATAAACTTTCTGAAAATCTTGCCTGCGTCGGAGTCGATGGGGTTTAGGCAATGACACTGGTTGCTACTCTATTTTAGCGGTACAAACCTATACCGATAAACGATGCCGACCTCTTGCTCTCCGAGCTTTGATCACTTTTTGTCCTGTCCGCGATCGCATCCGCGCTCTGAAGCCAGATGTTCTTTTTTGTTTGCGGTTAGTACCGCCAAGAGTACGCTTTGTCATACCTAAATATCCGCTGGAATTAACTAATTATTAATACTGTGCTGGGCAAAAAAGCCACAATGTATTAGTATAGCAGCGATCGTCCAAGATCATCGAGTTGGTAGTTGGAGATCTTAAATCTTAGATTCACCCACCCTACCCCATAAGCTGGACATCAGGACAATCAAGCTACTTAGAAAAATCAATCCCAGCACTCCAGATAGTGGATTACCATAAATTCCAGTCACCAATTCTGAGACTCGACCGGAATATTTGACTACGTTACCAACATTGATAATATAGTAAGCCCACACCATCCCAGCATGAAGACCGATCGACATTCCTAGTAAAGTGCGATTTTGACGTTTAGCAATGATTAGGGCGATTCCGAGCAAATACAAGCCTGGGAACTGAGGAAAAGATTCAATTATTGCTTGAATCGGTTTGAGAAAATGGGCTGCGGCAAATAAACCAGCACCAACGACTAAAGAAGTTTTTGGGGCATAATCTCGCTCTAATTCATCCAACAGCCACCCTCTAAATAATAATTCTTCGGCTAGAGCTGTCCCTAGTGCAGTTGCCGAACCTTCGAGAATTAATTGAGGGATTGGTAAGCGCGGCGATTGCCATGTTAACCAGCCAAATAGTCCTTGGGTGATAAATAACGCAAATGCAAAGCAAGAGCCGATTAGTAGTCCTTTGAGCAATAGTATTCCATTCTGGCGAGTGAAAACTAGACCGTAGCGAGTGTAGAGATTGGGGTGTTGATATACTTTCCGTCCCCACCAGGGTAGAAGTGCGATAAACTCGATCGCGAGTAATCCCATCGTCAGGATTGAGAGTAAGTTTTTGGTGCCAGGATCTTCGAGATTTTGGGTACTTCCCATCACCAGATAGATCGATGCCAATCCAGGCAACCACAATATAAGTAGCACCAGCAGAAAGCCGATCATTCTTACTGGTGCTGGATATTTTTTAATTTGGCTAAGATTTAGCATCACAACTTCACAACTTTCAACCACAGCTATTTAGATTAGCTTAGTTGACGATAAATTTTGAATTTTGATTCTATACAACCTTACTTTTCCCGACATCTGGTTACTATTTGTTATGATTGGTGGATATCTCCCTACTCTATGAAATCACTTATGCTGTCTCAATACCAGATTAAAACTGTCTCGCTCAAACCCTTTCTCAATCACTATGGGGAAACATCTGTAGAACAAATTGAGAAAAATCAAGGCGCGATCGCGTTGTTAGAAGGTTGGTTGGCAGAGGAAGTACCAGCGACGGAATTAGTCGCACGACAATCTTATTTAGCCGAACTCAAGCAAACTATCGATCGTCAACGTTTAGCTGGTTCTCAATTATATAGTGCTGAATGATTGTTTTTTTAGATAGTGGTATCCTCGGACTTATTTCTTCTCCCAATGAACGAGCGGAGGTAACAGCGTGTCAAAATTGGGTATTAGGATTGTTGGCGAAGGGCGTTTATATTGTTAGTTCAGATATTTGCGATTATGAAGTTCGTCGCAGTTTACTATTATTAGAAACTCAACAGTTCAGTAAGGTTAATTTAGATAGATTAGATCATTGGCGGGAGGTGATTGATTTTTTACCTTTGACCACAAATGTAATGCAGATAGCTGCACAGGTTTGGGCAGATGCAAGACGGAGCGGTTTACCGACGGCGGAGCTTAAAAACATTGATGCGGATATGATTATTGTCGCTCAATGGTTATTGTTAAGTGATGAGTATCGGGGCAGAAGAATAACTATTTCCACAACCAATGTTAAGCATCTTTTACCATTTTGTGATGCGATGGTTTGGCGGGAGATTAGCTTTTCTTAGATGAGTATTGGGATGGTTGCAGTGGCTCGATCGAGAAATGTGGGGTGGAAAGTTCCACCCCGAAAACCTAATCTGCTGGCTCGATCGTACTAGTAAGACCGTGACTTTTCAAGACTTCGCAATAGTGTTCGGCATGTTCTTGGTTGCAGACGATCACCAGTGCCATCCCATATTGATGGGCTTCCATCATAATGTTGATTGCTTGCGGTGCTGACAGATTAGGAACTGTCGTAATTAATACTTCTACTACATGCTCCATCCCATTGAAGTCATCATTGTGCAGTAGCACCCGATAGTTAGGGGCAATCTTCCGAATGGTAGCTGGCTTCTCGATCGTTTCTGTATAGCTCATGTTCTGATAGTTAACGGTGATGATTTGCTACTTTATTATTTTACCCAATCACCAATCTCAAATACAATATCAGGGGCACTTTGCTCGATGCTCAGATCTTCACCTTCATGTCCGACACACCCAGCCTAATCTCGCCGATATCGATAACCAGCACTAAAGATCGTCCACCACTAATTCTCGGCGTAATGGCATCAGGTAGTGGTAGCAATTTTGAGGCAGTTGCTCGATCGATTGAAAGTGGTAATCTAAACGCTAAGATCGCTGTCCTAATTCATAATCAGCCAAATATTCAGGCGATCGATCGAGCAACACAGCGCGGTATCCCAACAGTTTTTCTCGATCATCGAGATTATCCCACGCGGGAGGAACTCGATCAAGCGATCGTTGCTACATTCCAATCCTATCAAGTCGAATGCGTGGTGATGGCGGGTTGGATGCGGGTGATTACCCAAGTGTTAATTGATGCTTTTGTCGATCGAGTAATTAATATTCATCCTAGCTTACTGCCGAGTTTTCCAGGGATTCATTCGATCGAGCAAGCTCTAGCAGCAGGAGTCAAGATTACTGGCTGTACAGTCCATTTAGTCAGTCTGGAAGTAGATGCTGGGCCGATTCTTGTGCAATCAGCCGTACCAGTATCGGCGGATGATACGGCGGCGACTTTACATGCGCGGGTTCAGATTCAAGAGCATATTATCCTGCCTCAAGCGATCGAGATTTTGGCTCAAAGATTAATCAACATCCAGATCTAGCTCGATTTGGGGTACAAAAAATTGCTCATTTAGCGGTGGGCGCACGTATTTATCGGGCGCAGCTTTACGTGGAGCTAGCTTCAGGGGTTTGGGTGTCATATCCACGTAGGGAATTTTACTCAGCACATGACTGATGCAGTTGAGTCGAGCGCGCTTTTTGTCATCAGCTTCGACGGTGAACCAGGGTGCTTCGGGAATATTCGTGTGGGCAAACATATTATCCTTAGCTTGGGAAAATTCCACCCAGCGATCTCGTGATTCGAGATCCATCGGGCTGAGTTTCCAGCGTCGCGCTGGATCGAGCGTCCGCGATTGGAAGCGACGCTCTTGCTCATCGTCGCTGACAGAGAACCAATACTTGAGCACAATTATCCCCGATCGAACCAACATCCGCTCGAATTCTGGACAAGTTTGCATAAATTCCTGATACTGAGCATCAGTACAGAAATCCATCACATGCTCTACCCCCGCCCGATTGTACCAACTCCGATCAAAACAGACGATTTCACCTGCGGCGGGGAGATGCGCTACATACCGCTGGAAGTACCATTCCGTCTTCTCGCGATCGCTAGGCGTACTCAACGCCACAACTCTACAGCCACGAGGGTTTAGGGGTTCGGTGATCCGCTTGATTGTGCCACCTTTACCCGCTGCATCGCGTCCTTCAAACAAGATAATAATTCGGGTACCAGTATGTTTTACCCAATACTGCATCTTGACTAGTTCGATCTGCAAGCGTCCTAGTTCTTTTTCGTATACTGTGTTGGAAAGTTTGGAGCTACCTTCGCTCTCGGAAATATGATGTACCTCTCTTTGTGCTGGTTTGGGCTGTTGCTTGGATTTTTTTGACATGATTTAAAAGTCTACGCCCCTGCGGAGATCTACGCCCTGATCGGCATAGTGCTTGTGACAGATCATTTCGGAGTGAACGCTGGCAATATTAAAGTAGGCAGGAGTATTAAAACAGCGTCCGGTAATAATTATTTGGGTATCTTGAGGCTTATTTGTCAAGCACCTAACGATCGGTTCTTGATCTAATAGATCGAGGTCTACAGTGGGGTTTAACTCGTCGAGAATGATCGTTTTGTACAATCCAGAGGCGATCGCACTACTGGCTATCTCCCAGCCTCGCTGAGCCTCGATGTAGTCGATATCTTGTTGCTTACCCCGCCAGACGATCGCGTCGCCACCACAGCGATGGTGATCTACTAGCTGAGGATAGCTTTTTTTCAGGGCATCGATCGCCGCATCTTCGG
>JANNDQ010000390.1:0-4375 GCA_031387965.1 Chamaesiphon sp. OTE_75_metabat_567 | reverse complement strand
CGTCTGCCCAAAATTTTTGCAGTTCCGGCTCCCGTTTGACCGCATTAGCCCGCATGTCAAAATCAGTCTGGGGTAAGTTTACGGTGTTTTTGTAACTTCCTGGTGCTGTCACAGTAGTAAATGCTGAAGGGTTTGTATCTGTACATTATAGAGTGCGAAGCACCTAGTATGATTAACTCCGATCTGTCCTTGGGGTTGTAATGTTCTGGTAGAGAGGCTGCGCCAAAAGATTGCTAACTCACAAAAAAATGGCGATCGATAAATTACTATCGATTGCCGATGGCACGCTTCGCGAACGCCATTGAAATTTAAAACCCCGAATTTCCCTTTGTAAATATCTCTAATCAGAGCAACATTACTAACAAGAAAACTTTATGAATGCTGGTGGCTTTCGTTCGTTAGCTCAACCAACCTTCATGTCCTAAATATAACTGTCCCGATCTGTGATCCACCTCAGCCATTCGACGCGATCTCAATCCAGCCAGAAACTAACCAGAAACCCGACTTCTCCAAAAAGTCGGGTTTCTCACCCCACTAGCTATGGTTTGGATGGTCTAACAGACCTTTTTTGAATCAAAGGAAATGTGGCGAACCATCCACGATTTCTGTCGCTGTATGTATCCTCCACCGACTCCTCAGACATAACGATAGCCGTCAGGGGCACATCTTCAAATTTAGCTGGAAAACCTTGCTTGATTTTGGCAATCGACCTAACTGCGTCACGATAGCACTCTTGGCGTGCCACCAAGTCGTTACTTTCGGTCAATCGATTTAGTCTCAGTTCAACGCGAAAACTATTAGCAACTCTACCTCTCTTAATCCAATACTTTGACGAGCCGAGATTGACTCCACCACCACCGATGTTATGCCAACTATCTTTATCGTACAAACCATCAGGATTACTATCGCCTGTGATCCTATCTACTAATATTGGTCGATTCTTTAAACCCTTCGCTGTTTTGACAAAAACGTTAATTCGCCAAAAATCTCCATCTTTTTTAGGTTGATCGTATCTTTGAACTGGCAATCGGTTGTAATCAATGGCACTGAGTATTTGCCGCTCAGCAAATGCAAATGCCTCCGCCCGATCGACTCCATCCTCATATCGAATCTTAGATTGAACTTGTTTATTCGCATACCCCTTCGCTCGCTCGACTAATTCTGGTGCAGGACTGAAACTTCCAACCAGTGACAAAGCGATCGAGCAAAAATATCCAAGGAACAATATATTCATGTTTATTCAGAGAGTGTTTCTTGTTATTGGGGGCAATAGTAAGTACCAGAAACCCGACTTTTCCAAAAAGTCGGGTTTCTCGTTGATAGTTCACGTTCAATAATCAATTGTTAACAGCTAAGGCTCTAATAAACTCTCTAATTATGTCTGTCTTCGTTCTTTCGGTCTTTTCAGTAAAAACTTCAAGAATTGAAAGCTCTTGATGCGGAATTTTAATATTTAATTGTTTTGTCTTCTTCACCTTAGTATTCATACTTTCCCTCGGTAACTTTTAATCAAATACTTTTACTTACTGTAATTTAAACAGAAATAATAGCTATACAAGAATTACCTTAGCTACTCTTATGATGTAGCTCAATGAAATTAATTTAAGATCTTGTAGGCTTAGTCGGTTTCTTGGCACTGAGGACAATAGTGGGTACCTCTGCCGCCGAGTCTGATTTTCTCGATCGGGGTTTGGCAGACGCGACAGGGTTGATTGGTGCGATTGTACACCCACGCTACGCCTCCATAGTTGCCGTTGGTGCCCTCCACACTAAGATAATTGCTAAAAGTGGTGCCGCCACTGTCGATCGAGGTTTGCAGCACGTTTATCGCGGATTCGCGCAATAATTCAATCTGAGTGACTGTGAGCTGGTTAGCTGGAGTTTCGGGATGAATTCTACTCATGAATAGAGATTCATCGGCGTAGATATTTCCCAATCCTGCCACTAAGTTTTGATCTAAGATAACGGTTTTGATATTGCGCGAGGACTTCTGAAGTTTGGCGGTGAAATACTCAATACTAAACGCCGGATCGAATGGTTCTGGGCCTAGTTTTCCCATCCCCGTCATTACCTGCTCTGGTTGTTTGCTAGGGGGAATCCACCACATCTGTCCAAATGTCCGCTGATCTACAAATCGGATTTCCCAATCTTTACCCAAGAACAGTCTCACGCGGGTATGCTTATGCAGCTCTGTCTGGCTCTCTACCCACAGCAATTGTCCCGTCATGCGCAAATGCACTCCCAGCCAGCCAGCGGCTTGCTGAGCGTCTGGAGTGACTAGCTGCGCGAATAAATATTTTCCCCGTCGATGCCAAGCTTGAATTTTGGTCTGATTTAGACCAAAGCTAAACTCTTCAGGCGTGTCGGGAGCTGCGATCGTCCGTGGCAATAGTACTTCAGTGCCAGTAATTGCTCGATCGAGCGTATATCGATCCAAGCCGCGACGAACGGTCTCAACTTCAGGTAATTCTGGCATTAGTGGTTAGACTGGTAACGAGGGAGTAGGTCAAGTTCTATCTAAAACTAACCGAAACTAGTATAGATCGATTAACCTTCCCAGTTGCCAGTCACCTTCTCGCTTATTTTTCGGCTGTGGCTGCTGGAGTTGCCGCTTTAGCTGCTGGTGCGGTAGCTTTTTTAGCTGCTGCTGGTGCAGAAACTTCTACTAGCTCACTAACTGCAAAGTTATTGGTGTTGGTACCACCAGCAGTGCCGCTGTAACCATTGTAGTTGACTTTATCAAAACGCACGATGACGTTATACTTAATGCCGCTTTGATCGATCGAGACGACGGTACCCACATCTTGAAACCAATAGGATTCTGTGCGGAGGACGCGAACTTTAGAACCACGTTGCAGTGCCATAATTACTGTTCCTGTTTGGAGTAATTGGTTTTTAAAAAGATTTAGCCACAATTAGCTATCACGCTTATTTTCTGCAAATTTTGCCGCCTTTTAATCACACGGTAACAAAGCTTAAACAAATTCAGGTTTTAGGTTTTAGGCTTTAGGCTTTAGGTTTTAGGGCTATAGAGTCCTTCAATCTCCCCAGTCAGGCAGTTTTCCCCGTCCTCCATCCTTTCCATCCCGTGTCTAATTCTGTCTTTGACTCCGAACACCTCTTATTCACGCCTGCATCGCCCGATCGGGATGCTGTGCCGACGATCTTTGCTTTTCCGAATGAGTACACAGTTGGGATTACCAGCTTGGGTTATCAGGTGGTGTGGGCAACTTTGGCGATGCGATCGGATTTGGATGTTGCGCGGTTATTTACAGATGTCCATGAAGCTCTACCGCGATCGCCTGAATTGGTTGGATTTTCGCTGTCTTGGGAATTAGATTATGTGAATATTCTGAATCTATTAGAGTTTCTAGAAGTACCAATTCGGAGTCAGGTTAGAGGTGATAACGATCCGCTAGTTTTTGGTGGTGGCCCTGTTCTAAGTGCCAACCCTGAACCATTTGCTGATTTCTTTGATGTGATTTTAGTTGGTGATGGTGAAGATTTACTTGGCAATTTCATTACAGCTTATCAGCAAGTTCGGACAGCCGATCAACTGACTAAGCTCAGACATCTCGCGCAAGTTCCAGGAATTTATATTCCTAGTTTATATCAGGTTGAATATGACGAAAATCTGATTATAAGTATTAGTCCGATCGATAGTAGTATCCCGCCAACTATTACTAAGCAAACCTATCGCGGCAATACACTATCTGCTTCTACTGTTGTTACTGAAAAAGCAGCGTGGGAAAGTATTTTCATGGTTGAGGTTGTCCGCAGCTGCCCAGAAATGTGTCGATTCTGTTTGGCAAGCTACCTGACGTTACCCTTTCGCGTCGCTAGTGTGGAAGAGTCACTGATTCCAGCGATCGATCGCGGCTTAGAAGTCACAAATCGGTTGGGCTTGCTTGGTGCCTCTGTAACTCAACATCCAGAATTTCCAGCATTACTCGCACATCTCGCCCAGCCTAAATATGATGATGTCCGCTTGAGTGTATCTTCGGTGCGAACGAATACTGTCACAGTTGAACTGGCTGAGACATTGGCAAAACGCGACAGTAAATCGCTGACAATCGCGGTAGAAAGTGGATCGGCACGCATCAGAAAGATCGTCAATAAAAAGCTAGAAACTGATGAGATATTTCAAGCTGCGAGTAATGCTAAAGCAGGTGGATTAAAAGGACTAAAACTATATGGGATGGTAGGGATTCCAGGTGAAGAGAATAGTGATGTTGAAGAAACCGTGCAGATGCTGCGATCGATCAAAAAAGCTATCCCAGGTTTGCGTTTAACATTTGGATGCAGTACGTTCGTCCCCAAAGCGCACACTCCATTTCAATGGTTTGGAGTGAATAAAGAAGCTGACAAGAGATTG
>JANNDQ010000363.1:0-5217 GCA_031387965.1 Chamaesiphon sp. OTE_75_metabat_567 | reverse complement strand
TGATAAAGCACTTAATCCTCGCTTTAGTCCAGGTTTATTTTCACTCCAAGTTGAAAAAATATCTGCGTATGGAGGACAAGTTACACCTCAATTAGTTAGTATTAATTCCCTGCCGCTACCCGCTGATTTAGTTGCCAATCTCCAGGCTACTAATTTACCATACTCGATCGTTCAAGCTGGAAACTTAGATCCGCAAATGTTAGCAATGATCGCGGTTAAATCGATTTCGCAGCCAGAAACAGTTGGACAACTTCTGGGATATTAGATTCACTTGATGATTTTAGCCAGATTAAAGCTTAAAGCTAAATTTGAAACAATTTTGGTTTACTTCCGTCACTAAAATTGTAAGTAAACGATCGCTTTTAGATACCTGAGATCTCCCTGATACAGAGATGATTGAGTTTCCAGCATTGGGATAGTCATGAGCGGGTATAATCGATCGACGAGCTAGAAATAGTCACCGAATTAACAGATGGGGATGTAGATACCATGAAAATAAGCAGCATTAACCCCACAACTATCGCCATCTTGTGTGCGACTGGCTTCATCGTCGGGACCGTATCACCTGCGATGACAGTTACTCCACCTTCTCAAACCATTCCTACCACTAAAACTCCGCCAGCTCCAAAAATCACCCCGCCAGCGAAGACTACTTCACCACCAACAACTCCCGTAAATACACCAGTCTCTACACCCCAACCGACTAGAACGCTAAATAATCCACCTTTAGTTGTCGTACCCCAGCTGTCACCGACAACCCTAAAAAGTTTCACCACTATCTATGGACAGCTATTGGAGGTCAAATTTACCCCCAATCAACAGCAAAGAATCCAGCAACGCATCGGCAGAGAATGGATGACTAATTTGGGGCTGAGGAATACTGTCCTACAGACGATTGCAATGGAACCACAAATATTGCGCGGCACCCCAGCAGAGCTGACTCAATTGCAAGCGAAGGTAGTCGGGGATCTTCGCCAGCAAGTGGTTGCTGGCGACACTGATGCTCTGTGGTTGGTATCTTTTTATGATGCGTCGCCCAAAAATTGGTTAGCACCAGGAAAACCCCCACTCACTCAAATGACTAGCGATATTGGTGCAGAAGCGTTATGCTTTATGGTCAACGAAGTGATGGGTAGGTCAATAGTCACATCTGATAGTAAGCTCAAAAGTGCGATCGCAACCAAACTTACAGCCGAATACGCAAACATCCCTGCCAGCAGCAAGCAAGAACTTTCTAGACTGCCAGCAAATTGGTTAACATTTAAGAGTAGTGAATGGTTTCAACGCGGCGATGATTTTCGTGAACAAATGCGGATTCACTGGGGTAAAAATCTCGAAGCTTACATCCCCGAAATTAGAGAAATTAGCAAACTCAGACGCGATCGACTAGCAAAGCTTCAAGCCGATCCTAACATTCAATGGAATCGCATGAACTCGATTCAACGTCAGGCTGCTCTGCAAAAATCAGAGTCAGAGTTTCAAGCTAGTGTCCGCGCTCTCCCGCTGGTAAAAACAGTTCAGTTAAATAATTATATCAACACCATGCAAGTTGCTAGCGTGATCGGTAATTCGCCGACCCGCTATCCGGTAAGATTGAGAGTTAAATAAACCAGCTTAAATTAACTGTATCAAATTAATGCGTATTCTTGTAACTGGTGCTAGTGGTTGTGTGGGTCATTATGTTAGCGAAACATTGATCCAAAACACCGATCACGAACTATTTTTATTTGTCCGTAATCCTGCCAAATTGAATCTGGATATCACTGCCCGTCCAGGTATTCATGTCGTCACCGCAGACATGATGGAAATCGAACAGCAAGCAGAATTGCTACAGACTATTAATGTTGCGGTACTTACCGCCGCAGGCTGGGGTGGGCAAGAAGCATTTGATATTAACTACACCAAAACTCACACCTTATTCGATTTACTCGATCCCCAAGTGTGTGAACAGGTAATTTACTTCTCTACCGAAAGTGTCCTCGATCGCGAGAATCAACTACTACCAGAAGCAGGTAAAATTGGGACTGACTATATTATGTCTAAACACCAGTGTTTGGATAAAATCACCGCAGCTAGAAATGCTCCCGATCATATTGCTTCAAAAATTACCGCAGTCTTCCCCACTTTAGTACTTGGCGGCGATAATACGAAGCCTTATTCTTTCCTCTCTGCGGACTTACCTGGTGTCACTAAATATGTGGGGCTATTGCAATTCTTCACTGCTGATGCCAGCTTCCACTTCATCCATGCTAAGGATATTGCTGAAGTCGTCAGACATTTGATCGCTCATCCCGAAATTGCCGACAAATTCGATCGAAGAATTGTACTAGGAAATAAATTAGTTACTGCGGATGCTGGCATTAATGAAATTTGTAGCTACTTTGGTAAAAAAAGCCCGATTCGGATTCCATTATCGAATACAATTGCGAACTTCTTCATTAAAGTATTCAATATTAAAATGGCAGAATGGGATCGATTCTGTCTAGATTATCGTCATTTTAGTCATGCTAACCCAGTTAGCCCTGCGACGTTTGGATTGCCTAGTTACGCACCGACTATCACAGATATTTTTCGGACTCGGGGACTTATTGGCGGGAGGAATTAAGAGTGATTTTTACTAATCTGTTGAGTGAGTAGTTTTTCTATTCTTGTGATTATTTCCGATTGAGTATGGACTAGTAGATAAAGATCGGCAATCTCTTTAATGATTAGAGAGTCTAGTTTTTGATGGAGTAACTCGATCTCCATTTCTGCTTTGATGTCGCAGTCTAAATCTTGTTGAGCATTTTCTCGATCGATCGTCGATTGCCGATTTTGGCTCATCAAAATAAATGGGGTTGCATACGCTGCTTGAAAGCTTAATGCAAGATTGAGTAAAATAAACGGATATGGGTCCCAGTGAACGATCCAAGCCGTGATATTTAGGATAATCCAAATTGTCAATAAACAACTTTGAATAATAATGAACCGCCAAGATCCAACTATATTTGTAACTACATCAGCAATTTTATCTCCTCTTGAAGAATTCTTTAGAACAGTAGATCTAGCAGGCTGGAGAGATCTTAAATATGCTAGACGTTCTAAATCTGCTGAAGTAAGTTGAGGTGATTTAATATCTGACTGAGAGTCCATAAATACAATCAAGTTAATTATAGTTAATATCTAGCTTACTATTTTAGTCCCCAATAATTAATACGTTGCTGAAGCCAACCATCAGCCCGCCAGCGTAGAATCGATCGATCGATTAATTGACGCAGTGTATCATATTGAAGTCCCTTAGGAATCACAATTCCCAGCGCCTCCGTTGATAATGGATCGGGTAAGAGATAATAGTTAGAATTGGTTTTCATCCAACCAATTAACATGCTCCGATCTGCGGCAATTCCCGTAACTTTATCAGCAATTAGCAATTCTTGCGCCTGCTGATAGCTATTTACACCAACTAGTTTTGCCCGTGGAATGATATATTGAAGCGTAGAAATTGTCGTTGAATTATTTAATACAGCGATTTTTTTACCAACCAAGTCAGTATTTTTATTAATACTCGGCTGTTTAGTAATTATACCCGTCCCATCTAGATAATAATAACGGCTAAAATCAACTACTCGCGATCGAGTCGGCGTAATTGTTACCCTCGCAATTGTCAGATCCACATTCCCATCAATTACTACTTTGAGGCGATCTTGATTGACGACAGGGATAAATTGAACTGATTCAGGATTATCAAATATTTCTGTGGCTAATTTGCGGGCAATATCTATTTCTAAACCCTGTAAATTGCCAGCTTTGTCTCGAAATCCTAATAGTGGCAAATTATCTTTAACTGCTACTATTAGCTTTCGCCGCTGTTGAATTTCTTTTAGTGTTCCAGCTTGAGCTGAAACTGTTTGCCAATTGATGATACTTGCGATCGCGAATAGAACGAAGAATAAAGACTTAAATCGCTGAGATTGTACTTTATTCTTCATACCTATTTTATCTATTTTGTCGCTACTGCTGCGGCTAATTTGATTACTGCCTCAAAGCTAGCCGGATCGAGAATCGCGATCTGAGCGAGCATCTTGCGATTGAGTTGAATGTCAGCTTTTTTCATATTGCCGATCAATTGGCTGTAGCTCATGCCATGCTGACGAGAAGCTGCATTGATCCGCGCAATCCACAGACGGCGGAAGTCGCGTTTTTTCTTCTTCCGATCTCGATAGGCATTCCGTAATGCCTTCATTACTTGTTGGTTAGCAATCCGATAAAGTTTAGAGTGTGAACCTCTAAAACCTTTCGCTAGCTTGAGAATCTTATTGCGGTGCTTCCGCGCCACGTTACCGCGCTTTACCCGAGTCATAGTTTAAATGATGTTAGTTGGTGATTAAAATTGCTCTACGGCATTGTAGACAGTTGCAGTGGCAATGGTCAGATCTAA
Source organism: Chamaesiphon sp. OTE_75_metabat_567 (assembly GCA_031387965.1). GTDB lineage: Bacteria > Cyanobacteriota > Cyanobacteriia > Cyanobacteriales > Chamaesiphonaceae > Chamaesiphon. Next base: position 800 of record JANNDQ010000363.1, on the reverse strand, counting down.
CTATCCACTATTCACTATTCACTATTCACTATCCTCAAGCTACCAGTTTGAAATACTGTAATTATCGCAGGAGAAATTACAAGTAAGGGAGCATCCCGCGTACTCTGAGCACATCAGTCTCGTCAACTGCAGTAGCCTTAGATAGGCTCCGCCGACGATCTGCATTTTTGTGTTCGAGTAGGTGGCTCTTAAATGCCTTGCGGCGCATGATCTTACCAGTGCCGCTGGCGCGAAAACGCTTCGCTGCTGCTTTGCGGCTTTTGAGTTTCGGCATTGGAATAAATTTGTTTAGACACAATTTACTATTGTACTCGATCAATCGGATAAATAGCCATATCTGTGTCGATACTCCTACTTTTACGCCGAGTGCATCACAAATTCAGAATTTGAGCAGCAAACCACATGGCAACGTTGCCATTATCATCATCCATCCGTTCTAGTGTTCGATCTAATAGCTCGATTGGCAATCCCACTAACGCGGTAGATTCAATACATTCTTGATATTTACCATCCACTAACCGAAACGCTAGTACTCTTTTTCCACGAACATCAACTACCCAATATTCAGGAATTTCTAATGCTAGATAAAGTTGTTTCTTTTCGTCTAAATCACTTGCTAGAGTGGTGTCAGCAATCTCAACTGCTAAATCTGGTACTCGCCATTCATTCAAATCGATTCGACGCGATTCACCAGATTGATATCTAGGGGCATTACCGCCGATATATACAACTTCGTCTGGCGCGGCTCCTTGATAGTTAGGCTTTTCCATTACACAACCACCCATCAGATCGAAGTTGAC
>JANNDQ010000360.1:0-2816 GCA_031387965.1 Chamaesiphon sp. OTE_75_metabat_567 | reverse complement strand
CTATAGCCAATATGCCAAGCTGAGTTCGATTCCTGAAACAACTGATGTCCCCAAAGCAACGGAAATGATTAAGCTCCTGGTGGAGGGACAAGAAGCTGTCTGTCGGACGGCTCGATCGATCTACGCTACAGCGGCGAAGGCTAGCGATGAACCAACAGCAGATCTGCTCACTCAAAGACTACAATTGCACGAAAAAACCGCTTGGATGTTAAGAAGTTTACTCGACCAATAAGTCATTAATTCTCTTGGTAGAGGCAATCTATGAATTGCCCGTACCAAGGTTCCTCAAATTTAGTATTTATTCTAGATGAGTATCGATTTAACAGTACAACTGCAAGAATTAATGCAGAAAGTCAGCATTAATAGCTTCAAAGAATTAGCTCGATCGACTGGAACTTCTATACATACAATTAGTAAACTGCGATCGGGTAAACTTGAAGTGGTGCGCTGGGGATCGATCTTCAAGATTAGTAATACCTTAAAAATATCTACTACCGAACTAATCAATACATTTAGCGATCAATCTAACTCCACTCAAGATCGAGAACTAGAGCTATTAAAGCAGGAATATCGACATCTCCAGCAACAGTTTCAACAGCAGCGCGAAACCCTGCAATCAGAATTTCAGCACCAAAGTTTGCAGACATTAGAATCTTTTCTAACTTACTTTCCCACTGCTAAACATGCAGCAATTAATAATCCTGATTTTCTGGCTAGCAAGTTATTTCCACTGATTGGATCGATCGATAAACTGATTCAGCAATGGGGTGTGACTACGATTGGCAGCGTGGGATTTCAAGTTACATATGATCCTCGTTGGCATCAATTAATTGAGGGAACCGCTAGTCTCGATCAATTAGTCACCGTTAGATATGTCGGCTATCGCCAGGGTGAAAAACTAATATTTCGAGCCAAAGTTAGTCATTGACATAATCTACAACCGAGCCTGATTGACGGACAAATCTTTTAGGGTAGGTTGGGTTGAGCCTCGTTGGCGTAGCCTTTCGTCCTGAAATAACCCAACATTTCCAGGGTGTTGGTGTGTGAGTTGGGTTTTGGTACGCGCAACCCAACCTACAGATTTTCGTGGTTTCAGGACTTTTGTCCGTCAATCAGGTATGGGTGTCCAATAAATACAATTACATATACTCCTGGAGATCTGCGAGTGGCTCATCGAAATCATCCGACAGCTCAAACATTCCTTGCATCGTACCTGCTTGACGACGTTTTGGCGGTAGAGTCAGTGGGCTATTTTGGGCATAGTTTGCGGCAAGAAACTCGGCATAATGGAGTACTTCCTGTTGCAATTTATCAGGAAGTTTTTCGATACTAGCAATTAGTGTTGGAGATATCATTTTGAGTCAAATATTGAACTTACATCCAGCGTAAATTTGGGCAGTACATCTTCTCCGCTTAGACTGGTTGGGGATTGCAGAACCTCTACTTCCCTTCCTAAACGATAGATCTCGACTTGCCGCTGTTGAGGATTAATCAACCAACCCAAGCGTACTCCTACTCGTCGATACTCTTCCATCTTGGCGCGCACATCCTTGATTAGGTCACTCTTAGATCGTAGCTCAATCACAAAATCGGGAACCACTGGAATAAAGCCCGAAATATCGATTCCTGCTAATCGTGACTTATCGATCCATGACACATCTGGTGATGGATTTCTCCCACCAAATGCTGTGAAATCATAGCCTGTTGATGAGTCAAATGCTTCACCTAATCCGGTTTGGCGATTCCAGATTACTACGTCAGTAGCTATATTGATATTTCGTTTTCCAGTCTCACCACCAGTCGGAGGCATCACAATTAATTCTCCTTCCTTGGTTAACTCTAATCGCATGTCGCGATTTAATTGACAAAGGCGTTCAAATTCCTCTGGTGTGATTCGCAGCTTCAAATCGGCAACGTTCAGAAATACTGGTTTGACTTCTAGTGATTGCATGATATTCTATCAGTATTTTGATATCGAATAATTAGCTAGGAGTTGCTTGTAGATCGGGTCGTTCTTCTGGTAGGATTGCGCCTTCGATCGGGCAAACTTGAATACAGATCCCACAGTCAATACAGGTATTAAAATCAATCCAATACCAATCTGTGCCCAGTATATTCTTGCCTGGGCCATCATGAATACAGGCAACAGGACAGGCATTTACACAGTCAGCTATACCTTCACAAACATTGGTAACGATCGAGTGGGCCACAATTTCTTCTCTTAATACTCAACAGTGATTGATTTTAACGTAGATTTTTACTTCTCAGTTCAGCCTAATTAACCCATGATCTTTGGTACTTTAAAGAAATCAGTTTCTCGATCGGGTGCAGCAGCATAGATACCATCGAGGTTTTGGTATGATGAGAGCTGATCGTGGCGAGTAATGTTGCTCATATCGATCGCTCTAGTCGTCGGCTCAATGTCTGTAGTGTCAAGTTCGCTCAGTTGCTCAAAGTAGTCGAGAATACTACTCATCTGTTTGGCATATTGTTCTTCTTCGGCTGCTGTCAGCTCCAATCGAGCCAGAAGAGCTACTTTGTGGACTTGTTCGCGGTTGAGCATGGAAGTTAGAAAAATTAAGAATTGAGAATTGATAATTGGACTTTTAGAATGGGGATTTCAACCCTTGCTTCTCGTTAAAAAAAGTTGAGGATGTTACCTAAAGCCTAAAACCTAAAACCTAAAGCCTAGAAATAGATGTCTAGCTGAGAGCGTCCAGTGGTTTTGAGCCAGTTCTGGGCTTCGATGTAGTTATTAGGGGCGATTTTAATGGCTTGAATCCAGTACTCGGCGGCTTTGCCTAAAGCTGCTTCGC
>JANNDQ010000308.1:0-4260 GCA_031387965.1 Chamaesiphon sp. OTE_75_metabat_567 | reverse complement strand
CCCACAGTCGAAACAACGGTAAAATTCCAGTTACCATAATCTAATGATTCCCCATCTTGGGGAAATCGTTGCAATTTATCGAGCAAAAATCCCCCGAGGGTTTGATAGTCATCAGCCAGCGGCAGATCGATCTTGAGTTGTTCGTTGAGATCTTCGAGGTTGATTTGGGCTTGGATGAGGAATGTCCCATCTACCAGTTTTTGGAATAATTGGGTTGGTCGATCGGGTGTAACTTTAATCCCAATCATCTCCGAAATTGCGTCTTGACGGGTGATTAATCCAGCAGTGTTGCCAAACTCATCGACGACGATCGTCATGTGCCGATCGAATTCTTGCATCTGCTTGAGGACAACACTCACAGGCGTAGATTCGGCTACAAATTCGATCGGTTGAATCCACTTGTCGATCGCGATTTGTCCAGCGGGCTTGCCTTGTGCCAGTAGCGAAGCAACATCTTTGAAACAGACTACGCCGACAATCTTATTTAGTGAGGTGCTGGTGACTGGATAACGCGAATAGCCACTTGTCGATACCTTGATCAGCAGAGTTTGGCAGGTTGCTGTTTGGGGTACCGTGACGATTTGGGTATTTGGGATCATCACATCAGTGGCAATCGTATCGGCAAATGCTAGGACTTTGGTTAATACTTCGCGTTGTTCAATGGCTAGTCCACTTGATTCTCGTTCTGTGGAGACGATCGCTTGTAACTCTTTAAATGTCACCCGATCGCGACCATCATAGCGTTCCCTGATCCCAAATAAGCGTAAACACAACTTAGTAGATCGATCGAGCACCCAAATCAACGGACTAAAAATCCTCGCAATCGCCAGACTAGGCGCACTCAGAAACCGCGCAATCTGTTCGGCATAAATTAGCGCGATCGATTTGGGAATCAGCTCCCCGAATACAATCTGAAGATATGCCAGTAAAATAAAAGTAATTGGAATAGCCAAAGAGTGGGCGAACGGAGCATTTTCCAAGCCCTGGGTAAAGATTTGGGCGATTGCCCGTTCCCCAATCCAGCCCAATGCCAAACTTGACAGAGTAATGCCTACTTGAGTTGTGGAGAGCAGTCGCTCAATCCCCCGTTGTAGAGCTTGAACTTGTCTAGCTCGATCGTCACCAGCGGCTACTAGCTGGGTAATTCGCGATCGTCTAACTGACAAGATCGCGAATTCAGCAATTACAAAGAAAGCATTAATCGTAATTAAACCCAGTACTAATAAGAGTCGTAACCCAATGTCTGAAGCATCTAAAGGTGGATGAGAAGCGTTCATCGTCGGGATTTAGGATAAGGATCAAAGATGCTCAAGCCGAATGCTACTTGCCAACTGGCACTCCTGAAGCTTCGAGTTGCAGCTTTTTGTCTACATCAGTTAATTGTAGCGATACACTCTTAACTTTATCGAGAGCATTTTTAGGAATAGTCAACACAATTTGCGTCTCTTTGCCACTAGCTGCCAGACTATCTGGTAGTCCACTGGTGCTAGAACTGATCCCTTGAGATCGATCGTTGAGGACATTAATTGTACCTTGTCCAAAATTTACAGGTTGACTGCCATTATTAGCTAGTGTCACCCGCAGTTCCAGGTCATTACCTTTAGACTGGATCGACTTGACTGTCAATCTGATGCCTTGATCCTCACTGACGATCGGTAATTTGGCAATGGGCAAACCCGCTTTCGGATCGTTTTTGACCGCTTTTTCAAAAGCTGCGGCTTTTTGCTTGGCATCTTTTGCCTGTTGAGCATCTTTTTTAGGCTCCTCAACCCCCATCTGTTTTTTGATGGTAGCAATCATTTCTTGTTCCTGGACTAGCTCTAAACCTTTGGTGTTGATATTTGCTGGATTACTCCCTTTGTTATTGTTTGGACGAATATCTGGTTGAGTTACGCCTTTTAGTGCTTCATGTCCAGAAACAAAGCCCAGGACACCACTCATAATCCCTGCTGCCAGCATAAAAAATAGCAAAATACTGGTCAGCAGTAACGTGCGATCGCCTTTGATACTTTTTTTCATGTTCATCCTTGTCAAATAATAATCGTACCATTTAGGTTACATTATTCGCTTCAGTCATATTTTAGCTAAATATCTTCTCGTTGGCGAAGAGCCTACGGTCGGTAATCTTGCTGGTATTCCAGATCCTCAATTACCTCGCTTTAATCCCTAGAACACCCAGAATTATGCTTCAATAGAAGAATCAAGGGGTCTGCGATCTTCAATGAGCAAGAGTCGCCCATCGTTTTTTATCAGGTCATAGTCACATCATGAGTTTAGATACCCAAATTGAAGTCAATTCCCCAACGAACACCAATCGTGGTTGGCCGGGATTAATTGAAAACTATCGAGCGTATCTACCCGTGAGTGCGACTACACCAGTAGTAACCCTGCATGAGGGTAACACACCTCTAATTCCCGTGCCGACGATCGCCGCAGAAATTGGTCGTGGTGTACAAGTATATATCAAATATGATGGTCTAAATCCCACAGGCAGCTTCAAAGATCGGGGGATGACGATGGCCATCACTAAAGCGAAAGAAGCGGGTGCCAAGGCGGTAATTTGTGCCAGTACGGGCAACACTTCGGCTGCTGCTGCGGCATATGCTGTGCGCGGCGGAATGCGCTCTTATGTACTGATTCCTGATGGCTATGTGGCGCTGGGTAAACTAGCTCAAGCACTGCTCTACGGTGCCGAGGTGATGGCAATTAAGGGTAACTTTGATGATGCTTTGGCGATCGTCCGGCAGATGGCAGATAATTATCCGATTACCCTAGTTAATTCGGTCAATCCCTATCGGCTCGAAGGTCAGAAAACCGCAGCGTTTGAGCTAGTTGATGCGCTTGGCGATGCGCCAGACTGGTTGTGCATTCCGGTTGGAAATGGTGGCAATATTACGGCTTACTGGATGGGTTTTAATCAGTATCGGCAGCATGGCAAATGTCGGAATCTGCCTCAAATGATGGGATTTCAAGCCGCAGGTTCCGCACCGCTAGTCAGTGGTGTCCGAGTCCAAGATCCAGAGACACTGGCGACGGCAATTCGGATTGGTAATCCTGCTAACTGGGAAAAGGCAGTTGCAGCAAAAAATGAGAGTCATGGTGCCTTTAACTCAGTTACCGATGCCGAAATTATTGCGGCTTATCGGTGGTTGGGCAGTAAGGAAGGGATCTTCTGCGAACCTGCTAGCGCGGCATCCGTCGCTGGATTGCTCAAGGTCAAAAATCAAGTACCCGATCGTGCTACAGTGGTGTGTGTCCTAACTGGGAATGGTCTAAAAGATCCCGATACGGCGATCGCCAATAAGATCAATCCGTTTCAACAAGGCATCGCCGCAAATATGGAAGCCGTCGCCGCCGCAATGGGATTTTAGCATGTTCGATCTAGAGGTATCTTGGGATGAATATCATCAGTCGATCGAGTCACTAGCCGAGCAGATTCATGCGTCCCAGTGGGAATTTGATCGGATCGTCTGTCTCGCCAGAGGTGGTTTGCGGGTAGGGGATATCCTGTCACGGATATTTACCAAGCCTTTGGCAATCTTGGCGGCTAGTTCCTATCGTGGCGATGATGAGCAACAACGCGGTAAACTAGCGATCGCCAGCCAGATTACCATGACTGACGATCGACTCGGTAATCGAGTTTTATTGGTTGACGATTTGGTCGATTCTGGAGTGACGCTTCAACAGACGACGATCTGGCTCAGAGATTTATATCCAGAAATTGAGGATCTCAAAACCGCCGTCATCTGGTACAAAGCTTGCTCGAATTATATACCTGATTATTACGTCAGCCATCTCCCCCACAGCCCTTGGATTCATCAACCATTCGAGAAATACGATCGTTATAAGCTACTTTCTTCATAGTGCTAAATTAGATCTCTAGGATGGTGAATGGTGGATGGAATCTAGAGTCTATTTGTTGGGTGAGGAGGAACTATCGGCATCAGTAGACGCTGCGATGGATGCGCGTAACTGTCCGTGATGCTCAGCTAAGATTGATTCTGCTTGAGATCGATCGACCTTAGTCCAGTGCATCAGTAAGGCAACTTTAACCGATCGACCACTAGCTTCCAATAGTTCACTTGCCGCCGCCCGTTCCAACTGCGTCAAATCTTGGATCATCTGCAAGGCGCGATCGAGTAACTTGGTATTAGTCACCGCGACATCTACCATGCGATTCCCGTACACCTTGCCCAGTTTTACCATCGTGCCAGTTGAGAGGATATTTAGAGCCATTTTAGTCACAGTCCCCGATTTTAG
>JANNDQ010000244.1:0-3564 GCA_031387965.1 Chamaesiphon sp. OTE_75_metabat_567 | reverse complement strand
CGTTGACCGATTTGGTGAGAAGTTTCTAATTGTTGAAATAGAGCGCCCAATCTGTCGTGAGCGATATTTAGTTCATCTTGCTGTTGCAAGATGGTGATTTCATGGTTCTGATTTGCTTCTTTGTGAGTATGCAGCGACTGTTTTGCTGAGGCTAGTCCTTGCTCTAGTCTGGCAATTTCTTCGACTAATTGGCGATTGATTTGGCGGAGATTGCTGACGGCTGTCAACCAGTCGGTGCGATCTGGCTGGGATTCAACCGTGGTATAAATGGTTTCGATCGGTTGATCTGGAGTGGATGCGGTGCCAGGATCGTGGGGATTTTTTGCTGCTGGGGACATGGCAGGGTAGATTTGGGTAGATGGCTGTGAATAGTTGGAAAAGATTAACTTTTAATTTTACTGATTGTTGTAGCTAATAAATCTTTGTGAGCGAGAGATTTCTGATTGAGCGACTGGACTGATTCATTACTTAGCGCTGTGCCTGTTTCGAGATGTTGTTGCCAAGCTGTGGTGATGGTAGCGGCATCGGTAGGAATATCGGCTAGTTCCCAGCCCGGAATATCGATTTCAGTCATCAGTTTACTAACTTTGGGGTCGTAACTGATTGCCCAACATTTACAGCCCTCCGCTGCTGCCATAATTAGACTGTGATAGCGCATCCCGATCGCTAGATCTACGCCTTGAAATAGACCTTTGAGTTGCTTGGGGTCTGTTAGTGTGACTATTTGACTATTATCCGTTAGTTCTGACCGAATCTGCTCGGCAAGATCGAGATCTGTAGTTGGTTGAAATGGGACGAGTAAAATGTGACTGCCAGTAGCGGCTTGCAGGTCTACCAAGGCTTGGGTGAGGGTGTCTAGACGTTGATTGGTCAATTGGGGGTGCGATCGCAAGGTGACAGCGATTTTGGGGCTGGGAAGACTGGCAATTTCGGGGACTGGAGTAGCGGCTAGGCTCCAGACTGGATCGGGAGCCATCATGCCGGACATTCCCCATGATTCTAATAGAGCAGCAGAGGCTGGATCTCTGACGCTTACAGCCACACAGTTACTAAAAGCACGTTTGGCAATCCACCGCGTCAGGGGTTGATTTACAGGACCAATTCCTTGAGCAATGGCGATCGTTTTTAGCCCAAACTGCTGAGCTAATCCCATTAGTCCCCCATAATAAATCGAATTGCGCAAACTGGTCGCATCTTGGATCAAACTGCCGCCGCCTAGAATTAAAACTTGAGATTCTCTGAGAGCGCGAACTACCGAGCCACTATTCATCCGATCGTAACTTTTGACTCCATAGCTTTTGGAAGTAGCGCGAGGATTTGCGGACAATACTAGCGGTTTCACGTTTGGCGGTAACATTTCCAACATCGACACTAATAAAGCTTCGTCGCCACCATTACCTTTGCCATAATAACCACATAGCACAGCCTGAATTTCAGTCATTCGGTCACACCTTCGATCGATATCTCTACAGACATCTTACATCCTCAACCAGTCGAATATTGCTACTGCGATTAGTTCTAAGAGTATTTCTGTCAGTACAGGGATCAGATCGTTGTCCCGATGGATTTGTGGCTGTTCGATAAATCTCTAACTGGCTGTTTGGACGATCGACTCTTTGTAAGTTAGGTTGTGATCCAAACTTACAAATCCAGCCACAACGTAGCAAAAAATACCGATCAAACCGAGCCGAATGTACCCAAGTTATCAGATGATGGAGGTTGTCTAGATCGATATGGCTACGGTAATGGTGCAGATACCATCTAAACCCCTAGCAGCTCGATTACCTACGGTAGGCTACGCCAACGATCCGTACAGGGTCATTATTATAAGAGGTTATTGTGAAAAAAGTTTTATCGATTATTCTCGGTGGCGGTGCAGGTACCAGGTTGTACCCGCTGACTAAATTACGCGCAAAACCAGCTGTTCCCCTCGCAGGTAAATATCGACTGATTGATATCCCTGTCAGTAACTGTATCAATTCTGAGATTTTCAAAATCTATGTCCTGACCCAATTTAACTCGGCATCGCTCAATCGACACTTATCCCGTGCTTACAATTTTTCGGGGTTTAGCGATGGATTTGTGGAAGTACTGGCAGCGCAACAAACCAAGGATAGTCCTGACTGGTTCCAGGGTACGGCTGATGCTGTGCGGCAGTATTTGTCAATCATCGAGGACTGGGATGTTGATGAAGTTGTGATCCTATCTGGCGATCATCTCTATCGGATGGATTATCGGTTATTTGTGCAGCGGCACCGCGATACCAATGCAGATATTACCCTCTCGGTAGTGCCAATTAGTGAAAAAAATGCTTCTGAGTTTGGACTAATGAAAGTCGATCCATCCGGGCGAGTGATCGAGTTTAGTGAAAAGCCCAAGGGTGATGCGCTCCAAAGTATGCGCGTAGACACGACAAAATTGGGACTCAATCCGGCTCAAGCGGCTGAAAAGCCCTACATTGCATCAATGGGGATTTATGTCTTCAAGAAGCAAGTTTTGGTGGACTTGCTGAACAAATCCCTGGAGCAAACCGATTTTGGGAAGGAAATCATTCCTGGTGCTTCGGCTACCCACAATATTCAAGCGTACCTGTTTGATGGCTACTGGGAAGATATTGGGACGATCGAGTCTTTCTACGATGCGAATCTAGCTCTAACTCAACAACCTACGCCCCCATTTAGTTTCTACGACGAAAACGCCCCAATCTACACCCGTTCTCGTCATTTGCCGCCAACTAAATTACTCGATGCTCACGTTACCGAATCAATGATTGGTGAAGGTTGTATTATCAAACAGTGTCGGATTCACCACTCAGTGCTGGGTGTGCGCTCACGGGTGATGGACGGCTGTACGATCGAAGATTCCCTCCTCATGGGCGCTGATTTCTACGAACCTGCACCAGAACGCAAGACTCAAGCAGAAACTGGCGGCATCCCAATTGGTATCGGCGCTAATTCGACGATTCGCCGTGCCATCATTGATAAAAATGCCCGCATCGGTGCCGATGTGATGATTATCAACAAAGAAGGTGTCGAGGAAGCCCAACGTGAAGAACTGGGTTTCTTCATTCGCAGCGGCATTGTCGTTGTCCTCAAGAATGCAACTATTCCCAATGGAATGACGATCTAGTTATGTAGCAATCCTAAATGATTTTCTCAATTATTAGTACTCTCAAACTGGTGTTTTTTAACCGCAGAGGCGCAGAGAGCGCAGAGAAAGAAAAAGATCGAATAGCTTCTCATTTAGGATTGCCATACATTCTGCTAGTCATCCGCCAATGACTAGCAGAATGTCTTGCCTTGAAGGTAACGATGTTTTGATGCAAGATGTGAGCAAAGATAGGATTGATGAGGAGGAACTTTGTGGTGAGGCTCCATCCTCAAATTTGCGCAAATAACTTTCATCAATTACGATCGATAATATAGAGATATAGTCAGCATAGGTCAGAAGTTCATGCAAGCAGAATACCGTCACCGTCGGGAACAGTTAATGGCAAAAATCGGCAATGGTACTGCAATTTTTGGGAGTGCCCCGATGGCTGTGATGCACAATGATGTCGAGTAT
>JANNDQ010000200.1:0-3276 GCA_031387965.1 Chamaesiphon sp. OTE_75_metabat_567 | reverse complement strand
GTCGCTAATGCGCTCGATCGATCGGCTCTAGAAAAGGCATTCACCGGGTGTGACGTGCTGATCCATTCAATTATCGGCAGTCCTGGGCTGATTCGGGGCAGTGTCGTACCTGCCTATCAAGCGGCAGAGAAGGCTGGTGTTCGCCGACTGATTTATCTCAGTTCCATGTGCGTACATGGACAGGCACCGGCGATCGGCACCATTGAGGATAGCCCTTTAAGTAAACACCAACCTTTTCCTTACAACACCGCCAAGATTGACGCGGAACAGAAGTTGCAGCAATTGCGAGCCAATGGCTCTGTAGAAGTCGTCATCTTCAGACCAGGGATTGTGTTTGGGCCTCGCTCCCTCAGGGTTATTGAAATTGCGGAGCAGATCTTAAATGGAAGTGCCTGTTTTATCGATCGGGGTGAAGGTGTCTGTAATACCGTTTATGTCGATAATCTGGTGCATTCCATGCAGCTGGCGATGACCTCAGTTGCCGCCGATGGGCAGGCTTTTTTTGTGGGCGATCGCGAGTTGGTTAATTGGCGGGATTTTTATCGGCCATTCGCGGCAGCTCTTGGGGTCGATCCTAGCCAAATCTCGACTGTTCCTATTCCCAAGTTTGCCGTCCCTAGCCGTAAGCAACAGCTGATTGCCAGCCTTCGAGATTCAGAATGGATGCAAAACGCATTATCACTTGTTTCTGACGAGTTGAAGCAGAGGATCAAGCAGGTGATTCCTCAGCGAAAAACATCTCCGACTGCTGTGCCACAAGCATCGTTCATCCAGACACAGCCAATTATGTCACAGGAAATGTCTTGCCTACAACAATCTCAGTACAAGCTCCCATTTGATAAAGCAGAGAAAATACTAGGCTATGCACCCATTGTGTCGTTTGAGGATGCCTGCTGCCGCTCCATTGACTGGTTAACTTCCAAGTGGATGAATCCCCAGTAACCTGACAGGAAGCTATTTCAACGGGTTGGCAGAATATGTAGACTACCGAAATCGTGCCACTGATGCGAGCATCAATCCAGCGACTGCGGCGATTCCGCAAAGCGGAGGCTTCTGCGAAGGCAGACGCTCCGCGAACGCCAACGAGAATGACAGTTATAACTAGTCCCAATCAACTAAAAATGCAAAACTCTCAAGACCTCAAGATTGCTTGGCTGCTCCCAGTAGCGTGGTTCTATTGGCAGCCAGCGATTAGCGAATTGACCAAAATATTTCCCAATACCAGCGTCTTTACTGGTTTATTTCCTGGCTTTGCTAAGGGGTTGGAAGATACTCTGCACGTCGAGGTAATCGGCGAGTTCAAAGTGATCGAACTCGATCGCGATGAGAATGGTTACGGCGATAACTTCACCTATTTGTCGCCCAAGATTATCGGTAATCTGCTGCGGCTGCGACCCCACGTCATCTTCACGAGTTCGTTTGGGGTGTGGACGATTCTGGCATTAATGTTAATGCCTCTATTTAGGTGGCGAGTGATTATTGCCTATGAGGGTAGTTCACCAGGAGTAGACTATCGCCATTCGGCAGCGCGGTTATTTGTGCGGCGGCTGATGGTGAGGTTCTCAGCGGCTTGTATCTCCAACAGTCGGGCAGGTGGCGAGTATCTGATTGAGATCTTGAGCGCAGACAAAGAGCGGGTCTTTGTCCAACCTTATGAAATTCCCGATGAGCATACCTTACCAGACAGTGCAGCTGCCGAGTCACCGCTAGCGGTCGGGCAGCATCCAGTCTTTTTGTTTGTCGGGCATCTGATTCCGCGCAAAGGCTTACCGCTATTGTTGGGAGCTTGCGCGGCATTGCAAGCCAGAGGCTATGAAAAATATACGCTTCAGGTGGTCGGCAGTGGTGCCCAGCAGCCAGAACTAGAGACTTTTTGCCATGAACATTTGCTCGTCGATCGGGTGCAGTGGGTGGGTCGGGTACCATTCGATCGAATCGGCACTTATTTCGATCGTGCTGACGTGTTTGTGCTACCCACGATGGAAGATACCTGGGGCGTGGTGACTCTAGAGGCGATGTTACTGGGCAAAGCAATTCTCTGTTCGACGGGGGCGGGGACAGCTGAGCTGGTCGTCCCTGGGGAGAATGGCTATGTCTTTACCCCTGACGATGCCGAACAGCTTGCCGATCTGATGCAGCGGTTCTTGGACGAGCCAGCCCTAATCCCAGTCATGGGGGCGCGATCGCAGCAAATCATGGAGCAGTACACCCCAGTGGCAGCAGCCAAATGTATGGCGGATATTACCAATCTGGTGATGGCCAAATCTTAATTTACCAATCCCTAACTAAGAGTTAATCTCAACCTAATGAGTAAACCCAAGATTTCGATCCTGACTCATGACATCAGCGGCGGTGCCTTTACCAACCTCTGTATCGCCCTGGTGCGCGGCTTTCAGGAGTTGGGCGTAGATTGCCAGCTCGTGCTGTTATATGCCAGTGAGGCAGAACTAGCTAAATATGCGGATATCCCGATCGTCACTTTGAATGTCAAACGCACGACTTTTTCCCTACCAGCGACGATTCGCTACCTTCAAGCATATCAGCCCGATGTGCTGTTGCCGATGCCGTGGTACTTCAATATCCTTGCTGTGTGGGCTAGGTATCTAGCGGGAGTCAAGACCAAAGTAATTTTGGGCGAACACAATATCATCAGTCTCGAAGCGAGTGTCGAACATCGGGATAAACTACACCTCCGCTTCCTGCCAATTTTGATGCGGTACACTTATCCCCACGGCGATGCCTTGGTAGGCGTGTCTAGAGATACGATTACCGACTTGGTAGAAACCCTGAAGATCCCTGCGACTATTCCGATGCAGACGATCTTAAATCCGATCGATCCAGATCGGGTGCAGCGACTGGCTCAAGCACCGACAGAGCATCCCTGGTTCGACAATCCCGAAATTCCGACGATCGTGACCGCTGCGAGATTGGCAAAACAAAAACAGCTCGATGGCTTGCTCCGCGCCTTTGCTCAAGTAGTTAAGGTCAAACCTGCACGGCTGGTGATCCTCGGCGAAGGGCCACTGCGGGGCGAACTAGAGCAACTCTGCCAGGAGCTAGGGATTGCCGACTCAGTTGCCATGCCAGGACACGAGTCAAATCCCTACCGTTATATGGCCAAAGCCGATCTCTTTGTCCTGGCTTCAGCCTGGGAAGGTTGCCCGATCGCGCTGCAAGAGGCGATGGCGGCTGGTGCGGCAGTAATTGTCACCGATGCACCAGGGGGGATGAAGGATGTCGTCGAGTCTGGTAAGTATGGCCGGATGGTACCCACGG